>JAHDHV010000081.1 GCA_020631155.1 Bacteroidota bacterium
CCACAGCACAAGTCAATGAATCAGATTCTTTGGAGTTGGTGCGTTTATACAATGCTACAGGTGGAGATAATTGGCATCGTAATGGTGGATGGCTCGTAGCTCCTGTAGCCCAATGGGAGGGTATTACCCTCCATGAAGATGAAGTGAGGATAAAAAAAATTGATTTACGTTTCAACAAATTAAATGGAAGTTTAATACATTTAAATTTGTTAGAATTACAATTGTTAAATTTAGCTTGGAATCAACTAGGTGGGGAACTGCTAGACTTTAGCAATTTACCCAATTTAACCCATTTAGATTTATCTATCAATGAACTAAATGGTGAGCTAACTAATTTCAGTAATTTACCCAATTTAACTCATTTAGATTTGTCTAGTAATCAACTAAATGGTGTGCTAACTGATTTCAGTAATTTACCCAATTTAACCCATTTAGATTTGTCTAGTAATCAACTAAATGGTGAGATAACTGATTTCAGTAATCTACCCAATTTAACCCATTTAGATTTGTCTAGTAATCAACTGAATGGTGAGCTAACTGATTTTAATAAATTGCCTAATTTACAAGAGTTAGCTTTAAGGGGCAATCGACTTATTGGTATAATTCCAAACTTTAGTAACTTACCTAAATTAGAAGTTTTACTTTTAGAAGGTAATCAACTAAGTGGAAGTATCCCTGACTTTAGCAACTTAATAGAATTAAAAGAATTAACTTTACATTACAATGGATTGACAGGTGAAATACCGAACTTTAATAATCTATCTCAACTAGAAAACCTAGTTTTGACTTGGAATCAATTAAGCGGTGAAATACCGAACTTTGATAATCTCCCCAATTTAAATTACCTATTTATACAGCGTAATAAATTAACTGGTACTATTCCAGAATTTAATAATTTACCCAATTTAACAGGTTTATATTTAAATAATAACCAACTAAGTGGAAATATCCCTGACTTTAACAGTTTACCCAATTTAACAAAGTTATCATTATCAAGTAATCAACTAAGTGGAAATATCCCTGACTTTAACAATTTACCCAATTTAACCCGTTTAGATTTGTCTAGTAATCAACTAAATGGTAAAATAACTGATTTCAGTATATTTGATAGTTTAAAAGTTGTACAAATTTTTAATAATCAATTGAAATTTAACGAATTAGAAAAATGTATCAATAACCTAAATTTAACTTTCCCCCCAAATACACAACCTGGTTTTTATTACTCCCCCCAAGCCTGTATCCCTATTTTCCAAAATGATAATACCCTTTCCGTATCCGCAGGCGGTACATTGAGCAATAACACTTATACTTGGTTTAAGGATGGTGAGCAAATCGCTCAAATGGTCGGAGACAGCACTTTAAACATATCAGAAACAGGAACTTATAGCTGTGAAATTACCAATAGCATTGCCACAGAATTAACGCTTTGTACGGATGATTTTATGGCAATGGCAACAAGTATAATTAATAATACCTCCTCCCCTATCACTATACAGCTTTCCCCAAATCCCATTTCCACCAATCAAACTTTAAACATCACCTACCCCAATCAATACCCTATTTTGATTCAACTGTATGATATTTCGGGAAAAGCGATATTAGAACAGCAAAGTAACACACAAAATCAACATCATATTCAAATTCCTGACTTAGCTACGGCTACTTATTTTGTGAAAATTGTGGAGCAAAAAACAGGGCAATATACTATGAAAAAAGTAGTTGTAATAAATTAATTTTTTACTAAATTTATGCTAATCAAAATGCGGTTTTATGGAAACATAGAACCGTATTTTTTGAAGCTTTTCATCAACAATTACCCCCCACCAAATAAACCAAACAAAATAGCAATCGCACCGACCGCAAAACAGTAGTATGCAAAGTAAATAACCTTACCTTGATTGACAAGGCGAATCATCCATTTGCAGGCAAGTAAACCCGATATAAAAGCTGCAATAAATCCTAAAGTATAAGGCAGCAATAGCCCACCGCTTGCCACGTTGCTGCTACCTGACACTTCTAATAAATCCTTAAATTCCATAAGGGTCGCGCCGAGAATGGGGGCTAAAACCATCAAAAAGGAGAAACGTGTGGCTTTTTCTCTGGCAACCCCCAAAGCTAGAGCGGTAGAAATCGTACTACCTGAACGAGAGATGCCCGGCAATACGGCAACTGCTTGCGCCAATCCAATAATAATGGCATCTTTAAAAGTAACCTCTTTTCGCTCCTTGCGTTCTAAGGTGGTCAAAAATAGGATGCCACCAGTGAGAATAAGACAACAACCAACTAAGGCAACACGCCCCGAAAAAAGGGCTTCGAGTTCGTCTTTGAAAAATACACCAACTAAACCAATGGGTATCATAGATAAAGCAAGCTTGGCGATGTATTGGGTGTTTTCATTCCATTCAAAACTAAAAAGACTGCTAAATAATTCTGCTAAATCTTTCCGAAAAATAACAATGATGCTGAGTACAGTCGCGCCATGTAGTAGAACAGAAAAAGTTAAATCGCCTGCGCCTTCTACACCGAGTATGGCTTTGCCTAGCTCAATGTGTCCGCTACTACTGACAGGCAAAAATTCGGTTAAGCCTTGTACTATGCCTAAAATAATGGCTTCTATTATTGACATATGTTTTTTGTTTAGGAGATGTTAGATTGGAGACATGAGATGTGAGACAATTCAAGTAAAGGCAATTCATGAATTACCTCTACATAAACTATTTTTTTTACAATAAAAAGTTAAATAAATTTCTATCTTTATTAATTGAGGTATATTGAACGCCGTGTTTATCCATTCGCCGAATTAATCCCTCATAATCTGCTTTGTTTTTTAATTCTATACCTACTAATGCAGGGCCTTTGGTGCGATTATTTTTTTTACTGTATTCAAAATAAGCAATATCATCATCAGCACCGAGAATATTGTCAAGAAACTCGCGCAAAGCTCCTGCACGTTGCGGAAATTGGATAATGAAATAGTGCTTTAAGCCTTCAAAAATAAGGGAACGCTCCCGAATATCTGGCATCCGTTCAATGTCATTATTGCCACCACTAACAATACATACCACATTTTTCCCCTTAATTTCCTTGCGATACCTATCTAATGCCGCTATAGCCAATGCACCTGCTGGCTCTACCACAATGGCATCTTTATTATACATTTGCAAAATAAAAGTACAAATTTTTCCCTCTGGCACTACCACCAAATCGTATAGTCCTTGTATACAAATTTCAAAGGTCAATTCCCCTACCTGTTTTACTGCTGCTCCATCCACAAAGGTATCAATCTCTGCCAATTTAACAACCTCACCTGCTTCTTTTGCTCGCAACATAGCTGGTGCGCCTGCTGGCTCCACCCCGATAATTTTGGTTTTTGGACTCAATTTTTGAAAATATGCAACAATACCTGCACATAAGCCGCCCCCACCAATAGGAACAAACAAATAATCTAATTGTCCCTTAAATTGATTTAAAATTTCTACGCCAACTGTTCCTTGCCCTTCCATCACTAGAGGATGCTCAAAGGGCGGCACAAACACCTTTTTGCTTGCCTCACAATATTTTATCGCCTCTTCTTTGGCTGCATCAAAAGTATCGCCTGTCAAAATAATTTTCACCTTCTTTTTGCCCAAACGTTTGCACTGATCAATTTTTTGTGCTGGTGTGGTTGTGGGCATATAAATTTCACCGTCAATGTCTAACAAATAACAAGAATAAGCAAAACCCTGTGCATGATTGCCTGCACTCGCACAAACAACTCCTCGCTTTCGCTCCTTTTTGGAGAGCTGCGACATTAAATTGTAAGCTCCTCTAATTTTGTAAGAACGAACAATTTGTAAATCCTCTCTTTTTAAATAAATATTTGCTTCATATTCATCAGAAAGATTGAGATTGCGCTGTAAAGGCGTTTTTTCAGCAATCCCTTTTAGTCGGTAACTGGCTTGTATGATGTTTTCTATTGGTATTTTTGACATGGTTTTTAGAGATCAGATTTTTGGATTTTTGGCTGCTTAGATATTAGTATTAAGCATATTAACCAATCACGAATCAACGAATCAACGAATTTCCGTAAAGGTAAAAAAAAGGGGTAAATTTGTGGGCTATTCTAATTTTATTCTCATCAAATCATCTTGCAAAAATGGATAGATTTACAAAATTATTTCCCCATCAAAAACCTGTTATTGTGGGTATGCTTCACCTTCAAGCCCTTATTGGCACCCCTCAAAACCGCTACAGTCAACAGCAAATTATGGATATGGCTCTGGCAGAAGCGGAACTGTATCAAAAAGCTGGTGTAGATGCCTTGATGTTGGAAAACATGCACGATATTCCCTATCTAAAAAATGAAATTGGCCCCGAAATTATTAGCTCTATGAGTGTGATTGCACACCAAATTAAGCAGGCAACTGCCTTGCCTTGTGGCGTTCAAGTTTTGGCAGGATTTAATCAAGAAGCACTTGCCATTGCTCATGCTGCTAACTTGGATTTTGTGCGTGTCGAGGGATTTGTGTTTGCCCATATTGCCGATGAAGGATTTATTGATGGTTGTGCTGGTAAATTATTGCGTTATCGAAGGCAAATCAATAGCGAAAATGTATTGATTTTTACAGATATTAAAAAAAAGCACAGTTCACACAGCCTTACAGCCGATACTGATTTATTGGAAACAGCAAAAGCTGCTGCCTTTTTTCTAAGTGATGGCCTTATCATTACAGGAACGGCTACAGGCTCGGCAGCAAATGTAAATGAACTGAAACAGTTAAAAAAAGAATTACGTATACCTATTTTAGTTGGTTCAGGAATTACTTTATATAATGTAGCACAATATTTGCCCTATAGTGATGCGCTAATAGTGGGTTCTTGGTTTAAAAAACAGGCTTATTGGGCTAATGTTGTTGATTATGATAGAGTAGCTACTTTTATGGATAAAGTTAGGGATTTGCGAGTGAATATGTAAACAGCAATGCATAAATTCTTTTTGTATAGAAATCGTTTTTACAATTGTTAAAATACTTTTTTGGTAAAAATTAGTATTATATCTTGGAAAAATATTATTTTTGATGTAGTTTTTGTAAAAAAATTTTTCACAAAGCGTTCTTTTCAATCATTATTTCCATTTCTCACAGAATCTAGTGCTGACAAAAGCATAATAAGTGCCAAGCACTAATTAATTGTACACAACTTTGTTCTAAAGTATTGACTTTCATTATTTTAATCAAACAAAGAGTCGTTTAATTATTGTGCAGTACTTAAGTAGTTAGACAAAATTAAACGACATTTGTATTTGCCGTAAACTATTAATAATGAGTTAATTATCTCAAGTCTTACGTCTTACGTCTCATATCTTATGTCTAGGTACTTAATAGCATATTTAACTTTAAATAATCACAGAAGATGCTACTCACTAATCCAACTCATAAAAGTATTTTAAAAGCCATAGACAATTATTTAGAAAAATCAGCTATAAAAACGGATTTCATTATATTATATGGAGAAAAATGTTTAATAGATATACCTTTATTAATCCAACAACTCAATAAGCGAAAACTCCATTTTTTAGGAGCACTGTTTCATAAAATTATTTATGAACAAGCCGCTTATATTGACAAGGCACTACTTATTCCTACTTTTTTTGAGCAAAAACCAATTCTTGTTCATGGTTTAGACAATGGAAATATCCATATCCCTATTGACAATAACCACAGTATTAACACAAAAACTACCTTCCTTACATTTGTAGATGGACTATCAGCCTATATTTCAAAGTTTTTATATAAATTATATGATAAACTAGGCAATGAACCATCTATTATTGGTGGCGGTGCAGGCAGACAGTATTTTGTACATGAACCTTGCATATTTACCAAAGATGGATTTCACAAAAATGCAGCAGTAATCGCTAGTATTAAAAGGTCTTGTAGTCTATCTGTTAAACATGGTTGGTCTGTGATTGAAGGACCGTTTATTGCCACTAAAACGAAGGCAAACATTGTAGAAACAATTAATTGGCGACCTGCTTTTGAAGTATATAAAGAAGTATTAGACAAGCATAGTAATCAAAATATTACCCCTAAAAATTTCTATACTATTGCTAGAGCCTATCCATTGGGAATGTACCGAACCTATGGAGAAAGTGTTGTACGTGATGCCATTGCAGTGCGTGAGGATGGCGCATTGATTTTTGTGGCAGAAATACCAGAAAATACGGTTTTATTTGTATTAACTGGCGATAAAAATGACTTACTCAATGCTACAAATGAAGCTACAATGGCTTCAATAGCAGGTGCAACTCTGCCCATTAAACATATTTTTGCTGTAGAGTGTATCTCTAGAACAGAGTTATTGGGAGATAATTTTCAAGAAGAATTACAGTGTTTAAGTAAGCATACACAAGCAAAAAACGTTACAATTGAAGGAGTTGTTTCTTTAGGAGAAATTTCTTCTGCCAGCAAAAGCTTACTAGAATACTACAATAAAACATTAGTTGTAGGTTCTTTTTATTGAGAGCCTATCTTGATTTTAGAAATATAAAATGATTAGAAAAATATATGCCAGCAGATAATGTAAAAATTGTTAAAGAGTTATCATTACTATATGAACTATCGCTTGCTATTGGTCAATCTATGGATATACAGGAAAACTGTAAAGCATTTTTGCGAAGCTTAATGTTCCACAAACAGTTGACTTTTGCTGCTTATTGGATACAAGAAAAGGGGTATGAAAAGAATAATGGATTACAGTTGATTTATGCAATCCCAGATAAATACAGTTGTTTAACAGATCAGCTTTTACACCAAGAACTTTTAGCCATATTAAAGCAAAAGAAAATAATTATTATTAACAATACACACCTTGTTTTTAATAAATTATCTAACTTTTTTAGTATAGATAAAGGCTGTTTTTTACTCTATCGCATCAGCAATCAGGGTGTTTTATTATTACATCGTCAAGTTAGTGATTTTCAGGAACTAGAGATTACTCAGTTAAATACTGTATTTCAGAAGTTTGGCTTTTTTATGGAAGGGCTGTTAGCACAGGATAGGTTAATTCAAGAAATGCAGATGCGAGAGCAAACAGAACATGCATTAAAAAAGCGAGAAAAACAATACAAAGCCATTTTTGAAAGCTCCTATCAAGCTATCGGCATTTATGATGTTGAAACAGATAAGGTACTAGACTGTAATCAACAAGCCGTTGAACTGTATCAATTTAATAGCAAAGAGGAATTATTAAAGACTTCACTCATAGATTTTTTAGCTCCCATTCAATTTAATAATCAAACAAGAGAAGAATTGATGGAGGAGAAATTCAATTATTTGCAAAAACACGATAAATTTCAAAGAATCATTATTGCCAAACGAAAAACAGGGGAAGAGTTTGTTGTAGAAGAAACTGCTATCAAAGATTTTGATCAAAATAAAAAACATCTTTTCTTTTTTATCCACAATATTTATGAAAAATATAAAGCGCAAAAAGAAATAGCCGAGCGCAAAAGCATCTATCAATCGTTAATTTATAATTCTTTTGATGGCATTGATATTGTCGAGCTCTTACATTTTAGAAATAAACAAAAACAGACGACCGCCAAACTAATTGTTCGCAATGAGGTAATGAAGAAAATTTTAGGCGGCTGTATGAATCCTATAGTATTTGAAGAAGATATATTAAAATTAAGTCCAGAAAAACAAGCAAATGGGCAAAAAAGTGAGGAATTGTTATTGCAAATACGCAAACAATTACAAGATATAGGCTATATTCAACATGATTGGCAATTGTTAGATAAGGATGGTAATGTAATGGACTTTGAGGCTTTTACACAATTGATTGAGGTAAATAATAAGGTACTATTGATACGTATTTTTAAAAATGTGAGCAAACGAAAAAAACAAGAACGCCTGATCCAACAACAAATTTTGGATTTGAATGAAAAAAACGAGGAGCTAAAAAAGTACATTGAATCTAATATGAATTTAGAAAATTTTGCTTATGCTGCCTCTCACGATTTACAAGCTCCACTCCGAACGATTATCAGTTATACACAACTGTTAGAACGCCGATTGCAAAAGAGTTTAGGTGAAGATGAAAAATTATTTATGGATTTTATTGTATCTGCCACCCTCAATATGCAGCAATTGATTAAGGATTTATTGGCTTTTTCGCGTGTCAATACGACTAAAATAAATGTACAAAAACTCAATGCAAAAAACTTAATAGAAGAGGTAATTTTAGAACTACACACTAATATTCAAGAAAAAAAAGCGGTTATACACTATCAGCAGTTACCCAAAATTTGTTATGCAGATAGAATTAAACTGAAACAGTTGTTCCAAAATTTGATTACCAACTCGCTCAAATTTACACAAACTAACACCATTCCCAACATTCATATTTACGCTGAAGAACAAACAACACACTGGCTTTTTTCGATAAAAGACAATGGTATTGGCATTGACAAAGAATATCAACAAAAAATATTCCTCCTCTTTAGACGCTTGCACAATAATACAGAATACAAGGGAACAGGTATTGGTTTGGCTTTATGTAAAAAAATTGTGGAACAACATAGTGGAAAAATAGGTGTAGAATCAAAATTGAATGAAGGAAGTCGTTTTTATTTTACCATAAAAAAAGGTTTGGTCAATGAACCTTCTTTAGTTGGTGTTTGAGGTAGAAAAAGCTTTTTCCTCAAAAAAGCGCGACACAATGACCACAATAATACCAACTGCAGCCATGCCTCCTTGTCCATCGCCAATCATATAATGTGCAAAAAAGGCTAAAACCGTATCAAAGAAAAAACCTGCATAAGCCCACTCCTTTAATAAGGGAGATTTTCGGCTTAAAATGGCAATGATACCCAATATTTTGGCCGTTGCCAAAGGATATACCAAATAAGTGGGATAACCTAAAGTGGTAAAAAATCCCATAACCATTTCCGTTTTCATAAAATACATGCTCGCCGAAAAGGCCATGAGTAGACATAAAATAGCGGTTGCTATCCAGTAGATAATTTTATTGATGTTCATATTTTCGATATGTTTTAAATGTCATGCTTTTCAACCAAACAGTTTTTGCTTATTTTGACAGTTCGTGGATTCGTGATTAGTAGATTAGTGATTCGTTTTCGGGGTTTTTAGTTTCTTTTTCTGTAGCGACGGCTTTAGCCGTTATAAGTACTACACAATAATTAAACGAGACTCTTTATTTGATTAAAATAATGAAAGTCAATGCTTTAGAACAAAATCGTGCATAATTAATTAGAGTGTGTCAGAAATTTAGGGAAAAACAAAATACACGCTACTATGAAAGATGAATGTTTACTTTTCCAAAAAACAAAACATCCTTTTTTTATTGGCTTTGAGGAGCGACCTTGAAAGTTTTTGCGTTAAGAAAATTGGCAGAACAATCGTTAAGAAATATCCGCAGTGATACGGAATTTAAAAACCTAGTGAATTTTATTCAAACTTTAAATTTTTGACTATCAGCTATTTATTTTAATCAAAAAAAGAAGTATCGCCTTAGGAGATTTTAGATTGTTCTGCCAATTTTTAGCGAAAAAGTTTCACCGTCTTGATTTTTTTTTTCTTTTTTATCAAGCAAAAAGAAAAAAAACTAGATAATCCCAACACTTTTTAAATTAAAGTGAATAGCTATTATTATACGATTTCCCTCTTTTCTTGACACACTCAATTAATTAGTGCTTGGCACTTAGTGAAAAATTAGCAATCAAGAATTTATACATATAATAAGGTTCGAAAATTAATTTCCAATTTCTAAAAGCTAAATATCCAAAAGTCTAAATAGCTAAAAGGCAATTTTACAACCAAAGTATTAGGAATAATATCCAACATATCCCTAATTTACCATTGTCAAGTTACTTAAAGCATAAATATTTATTGCATTATTTTTCTACAACAACTGTTTTAGAGGAAGTGCTAATAATTCCGAAATAACCCAATGCGCCATTGTCAAAATTGCCTTTGGGATTATAAGGAGTCGTATTTCCTCCGCCTTCGCCTTGTACTTCTTCTATTTGGATGAAGTATTCGTAACTGTTTTCATCTATTGACTGTAACTGTACTTCTACTTCTTCACCAATTTCAAAAAACTCTTGTAAAGGTAGTCTTAATTCTTCACCATCCCCAATTTCATCACTTACTATATTGTAACTTTCTACCAAAAAGGTATCATTGGCAATAATTTTGGAGCGATAAAAATTGTCTACTCCTTCCAAATCAACCCAATTAATGAAAATTCGATAATTCTCTTCATCGCCAAAAGGAAAAACAAATTCTTCGACCTCTAGGCTATCTAAAGCTACTGGATAGGGTGCGCTACTGCTTGCGGTATAGGTCTGTCCATCCTCATCTGTGATGGCGAGGGTAAATACTTGTTCGGGAGCAACTGTAATATTTTCTGCAATGTAGCGACCATCCGTTTCTTGTGAAAAATCATAGTTATTGCCATCTGCATCTGTTAGTGTAATGGCAGTTGCATTTACAGTATTGATTGCTGTACTTTCGTAAAAGCCATTGCTTTTGCTAAGTAATACCGTACAGTTATTTTGATCCATATCTAGCACCGCTTCAATAATAAATTGTGGGCTTGAATCCTCTAATTCTAGCTCTATAACATCTTCGCAGGACATGAAAATGCTCAATATAGAGAGGCTTAAAAATAGGCTGATATATTTATTCATTTGTTTTTTTAGATGTTTTTTTTTGGAAAAAAGTAGCTCATTTTTTTATTTAAATAAACAGTCAATAAAAATTGATTATCAAATAGTTACTTTACTTTAACTAAAGTAGTCATTCAATTTTATTTTGACTTAAGTACCTAGACAAAATTAATGTTACAATAGTAAAAGACTAAACTGCTCATTTCTAATACTTTAGAACAAAATTGTACACAATTAAATAGTGCTTGGCACTTATTTTCTCAAAATTTAAAATTCCAAGTAATAGCGGGCACACTTCCAAATAAAGCCAATCGCACGGCTTCGGTTTGCCCAACATTGGTTTCGCTTTCCCTAAAAGTAATGGTATAAGCATTTTTGCGATTGTACAAATTATAACATGAAATATTGAGGTCAGAATAACGCTTGCCATTGTCCTTGAGTACCCAAGTAAGCCCCAAATCAAAACGATGATAAGCGGGCATTCGATCTGCATTTCGGGAAGTATATAAAGGTATCAATGCACCGTCAATGTAGTATTTACCGCTTGGATAAGTCACCGCATCGCCTGTATAATAGACCCAACTGCCTGAAAGCGTAAGGCGAGGATGTAACTGATAGCTTCCTACTACCGAAACATCATGCGTTCTGTCCTGCCGTGCGGAAAACCACTCCCCACCATTCACCTCATCAATCTGTCGTTTGGAAGTAGACAATGTATAACTCAACCAACCTGTAAATTTCCCCTTATTTTTCCGCAATAAAACTTCCATTCCATAAGCTTTCCCCTTCCCAAATACCAGTTCTGCCTCAATATCAGGATTCAAAAAGGCATCTGCTCCGTCTTCATAATCTACCTGATTCAACAAATTTTTATAATAACCCTCTACGCTAAATTCATAGGTATTGTTCTTAAAATTTCGGAAATAACCTAGTGCAACTTGATCCGCTATTTCTGGTTTTATTAGATCGGTACTCGGTAGCCAAAGATCGGTGGGTGTGCCAGAAGTAGAGTTAGATAAAAGGTGTAAATATTGGTAAGTTCGGTTATAGGAAGCTTTGATAGAGCTCACATCATTTAGCAAAAAAGTCGCATTGATACGAGGCTCTAAACCGATGTAAGTTTTGTAAAATTCTCCACTTTTATAAGTAGTCGTGCTAGTTACCTCATCGTTTTCATCATAGGTTTTCACATCGTAAGGCCCTATATTGCTGTAAGAACTCAAGCGCAAACCATAGTTGAGGCTCAAACGACTATTGATTTTTTGCTCATTGGCAACATATAAGGCTCCTTCAATACCTTGCTGTTCGCTAATATCCAGTTCCTCACTAATAGGCTCTCCATCGACTAAAAAGGTACTTGGTTTGAAGCGGTGATAAATCGCCTGCCAACCAAATTGCAAATTGTTTTTAGGGTTGATGTACCAGTTAAAATCCTGTTTGATGTTATAGTCGAAAATACCGCCTGACAACTCTATAATAGTGCCTGCATTATCCACCTTAAAACCGTAGTTGTAATCGCTATAAATCAAGGAAAGATTAGAAAATAGTTTGTTGCTAAAGGTGTGATTCCAACGTAAAGTACCTGTCACATTTCCCCAATCGAAGCCAGCATTATCTGTTCCAAAAACATCTCGACCGAAGTAGCCCGACAAGTAAATGCGGTCTTTATTGCCTAGTTTATAATTGGCTTTCAAATTTAGATCGTAAAAATAGAGGGTTAAATCATCAAAATCACTGCTTGTGGCACGTAGCATGAGATCGGCATAGGTTCGTCTTCCAGAAACAATGATAGAACCCTTGTCTTTGACCAGTGGACCTTCTACAGTGAGGCGAGAGGAAATCAGCCCGATACCGCCAGAAGCACCCCATTTTTTGGAGTTGCCATTTTTCATACGAATATCCATGACAGAGGATACCCGACCACCATATTGTGCAGGGATTCCTCCCTTGTAGAGTTTTACGTCTTTGAGGGCATCAGAATTGAAAACGGAGAAAAAACCCAATAAGTGAGATGCATTGTAGACGGGAGCTTCATCCAGTAAAATTAGGTTTTGATCGGTATCCCCTCCGCGAACAAAAAAACCGCTTCCTCCTTCGCTATTGGCACTCACCCCCGGAAGTAGCTGCATGGTTTTCAAAATATCTTGTTCGCCAAGCAATACAGGAATCAATTTGGCATCTTTCACATCCAAAGTCATCGCTCCTATTTCCGTATTTGTGATATTATCGTCCTCTTTTTTATCCGTTACAATCACTTCTTGTAGCTTCTGCGAATTAGATACAAGTTCTACATTTTGCTCCATATCTTGTTGTAGATCAATACTTAATTCTTTCTTTTCAAAGCCAATATAAGAATACTGTAATGTATGTGTTCCCTTTGGTAATGTCAAAGAATAAAAGCCATATAAGTTGGTTGTCACACCCACCTTGCTTTCTACTACAAATATATTTGCATACAGCAATTCTTCACCGGTATCCGCATCACGCATATAGCCACTAATCGTAAATGTCTCTTGCGCCGATAAATGGAAGGGAATACCCAAACAACAATAGCATAGAAGTATGAACAGTTTTTTATACATTGAATATCTTTTTTAAAAAAATAAACACTAAATACTAATTGGCATGTTTCATTATCATCCTAACACTTTGTCTCTAAAATAGATATTTAGCTATTTAAACCTTTGGATTTTTTTAGAGTTTGGAGCTAAATTGACTTTTCGCCTTTTATTTTATTGATAAAAAAAATAATAACCTCTTTGAATTTTGTATATTTTTGACTAACAAGACAAAAAGCATTAGATTTAAAATTCATTAAAAAAAATAAAAACTTTAAAACCTTGTAACTTTGTAACCTTCCAAACTCCAAGATTTTTAGCTGTTAGAAATGAGTAAGGAAAAATTACTTTTTGGCCTTTTCTAATAGACCTATTTATTTAATGTTCAGGGCATTATGACAGCTAAAGCGGTCGTTACACAAACTATTCAAAAAGAAATCAGCTATCAAAAAAATGCCGAAATACGAATCACTGTAAAGACGCAAAATTTTGCGTCTCTATAAATCCACGAACTGTTAAAATAGCTATAAAATGTTTGGTGGAAAAGCACAGGATTTGAAACATACCTACTAATGCAATGCTTTTAAACGTAAAAAATGGACTATAAGATGCCAACTCATTGTTAACAATTTATAATCCATTTACTCCCATAAAATACCATCCTAAGTTATTAATCTCAAAAATTAAAAAAAGTATTTTTTTTGTATTTAAAAAACTTCATATAAAGTTAAAAAAACTATTTTTGTGAGATATTTTTTATTGTTCAATAACAGAATAATTGGGTTCTTTTATTTCATAAAGAGGAGAAAAGAAAGGAAAAAAAATGAGCCATTGATGATTTAGATAAGGAGATAGGTAGCATAACACTTACTCAAATCCCCATATCCAAAATCTATCAATCCAAAATCAAGGCAGCCATTTATTCGCAAGAATATCTTTAGCATGATAAGTAATAATCAAATTGGCTCCTGCACGAGTGAAGGCATACATATTTTCCATGACCATACCTCGCTCATTTACAAGTCCTTGTGAAGCAGCATATTTGAGCATACTATATTCACCAGAAACATTGTAGCAAGCAACAGGAAGATCGGTTTGTTGCCGCACTTGATGGATAATATCTAAATAGGCTAAAGCTGGTTTGACCATCAAAATATCCGCGCCTTCTGCCTCGTCTAGTGCAATTTCTCGCAAGCTCTCGCGAGTAGATCGAAAATCCATTTGATAGCCCCTGCGGTCGCCTTTTTGGGGAGAAGAATCAGCAGCTTCGCGAAAGGGTCCGTAGTAATGAGATGCATATTTTACAGAATACGACATGATAGGTACTTGGCTAAATCCTTCTTTATCAAGTAGTTGCCTAATTACGCCAACCCTGCCATCCATCATATCAGAAGGAGCGACCATATCTGCTCCTGCTTCGGCGTGGGTGAGTGCCATACGTGCAAGGATGTCTAATGTTGGATCATTTAATACATGTTCATTGGCCAAAATACCACAGTGCCCATGTGTGGTATAAGCACACACACAAACGTCTGTACTGATGTGAATATCTTGCCCAAATTCTGCCTTCAGTCGCCTAATAGCAGTTGGCACAGAACCAATATGGTCATGTGCACTGTGTCCATCTTTGTGTTTTGCATCGCCTACACCAAACAGCAGTACCTTATTAATGCCTAGTTGTAAGGCATTTTCCACATCCTTTACCAGCTCGTCAGGGCTAAAATGATGGATGCCCGGCATGGCTGCGATAGGATGTTTAATATTTTTGCCCTTTGTTACAAAATAAGGGTAAATAAACTGGTTTTTGGATAGACGAATTTCGGCTACAGCGTCTCGAATAATAGCGGATTTGCGAAGCCTTCTCGGTCTGTTATTTATGATAATGCCCATGATTATAAGGGTACCTTAGAAATGAGATAATTGGTTTACAAACTCGTGAAAATTAGGTGCATATGTTCACTACCAATATTTTTATTATTGATAGTCAAGCTTTCATAAAGCTAATGGATGTGTGGGCAGTAATGGTTAATCGTACAATAATACTGATTAAAGTTCATTTATTTGCTGTTTAGCCTTATCCAAATATTGAACCTGAAAAATTCATGAGATGCCTAAAACACAAAAATAAGAAATTTTTACTATTTTATGACAATCATAGTAGCGGTAGCTTTGGCAATTACCTTTTTCTCCTTATTATTGAGTGTGTAAATTTCGCTTTCACAAAATTGTAGTTTTCTACCTGATTTATCTACCCATCCCCTAGCATAAAGGCGGTTGCCTATACCGGGGTGATAGTATACAATCTTAATTTCGGCAGTCACTACTTGGGCTTCAAGGGGAATGACAGTGTAGGCAGCGAAACCCGCAACCGTATCGCAAAGTGTAGAAATAATTCCACCATGTGCAAAGCCGTTCTGCTGTTGATAAGCAGGGCGCATCGGTAAATATCCTTCAACTAGTCCATCACTAACAGTTAAAAATTCAAAACCTAAATGATGAATAAACTGGTTATGTTGTATTTTTTCTTTAACTTTAGATGCAATTTGCAGGTCTTTGATTTCAAACATATGAGGTTGTTAAGCCATAAATAAACTTTGCAAAAGCAAAGTATTAAATAATAATACAAAAAGTAATTGCACAAGTTAGCAGTTATTCATACATTAGAGCACTATAGCAGTTAATTTTTGTGTAAAAAAAGGCTAAATTAGGCGTTTCGTTTCCAATGCCTTGCAAAAAGCAGTATTATTGCTGTAGGAGATGTGCCATATAGTGCTAAAAACGACACTTTTTTACTGGCACTTATTGATTCTCCTTTCCAAAATTTAATTGAAAACCATCAAATCACGCTTATGAAAATTTTACGTTTTATTTTAAATTTACTACTGACCATTGCCATCTGTGTGGTGGGCTACTTCTTGTTCTTATCCATTAAAGAGCCGATTGATTTTGAACGAGAAAGTAATCTTAGAAAAGATGCTGTTATTACAAAATTGAAAAAAATTCGCAGCGCACAGTTGGCACATAAAGACATACACGGACGCTTCTGTGGTGATTTTGACACCCTCATCAACATGATCAAAACCGATAGTTTTAATGTGATGAAAGTAATTGGCGATCCGAATGACTCTACCGTTGTGGTCACTCAGGAAATGGTAAAAGTATCTATGTTGGATTCGCTCTTTGAAGAACAACCTGAACTAGTAGATGCCCTACCCAAAGTTCCTTATACTAAGGATGCCGACTTTGATATTGATGCACGTATGATTACTAAAAATGAGGTGGAAGTTCCTGCTTTTGAGGTCTCTGTTCCTTATGAAATTTTGTATGACGGCTTGATTAAAAAGTACTATCAGGATAAAGTGGGGTATGACTTGAAAGTGGGAGATATTTATGAAGGAACAACAAGTGGTAACTGGGAAAAGTAATTTGTCGGAGACTTGAAATGCGAGAAATTGCCTTTTGGCTCTTTGGATATTTAGCTTTTTGGCTCTTTGGATATTTAGCTTTTTGGCTCTTTGGATATTTAGCTTTTTAGCTCTTTGGATATTTAGCTTTTTAGCTCTTTGGATATTTAGCTTTTTGGCTCTTTGGATATTTAGCTTTTTGGCTCTTTGGATATTTAGCTTTTTGCAACCTTCCAAATTTGCTTGAAAAGTACCATATTTGAAACTTAATACTTATTCCTTAACATTGATAAACAACTACTTATCATCTTCTCAATAGTGTAGAACATTTAAGTGTTTATGCTATTGAGAAGGTTTTTTAAGATAGAAATTAGTTGTTAACGATCAAATTTTAGCATTTTTAGCATTTTTAGACTTCTAACCTCTATCAGCTAGTATCTATCATCTAACCTCTATAATCAAAATACTCTGGAAACATTCAATAACATACAATTACACCATCAGGTGCAACAGGAGATATTTAACCCGAACAACCTTTCCCATCATCATTTATCTTTATTGTTGGGTAGAGATGATGTTAGTTATAGCATTACAGACGAACTAACAAAGATGGTTGTTTACATCAAGTCTTTTCATTTACGAGAAGCTAGTAACCGCTCTACTTATCGTTTAATTATCAAAGATATATTGAATCAAGAGCCTCTGTTTAAAAACAATTTTAATAAGGTCGTTCTTGGTATTCACAATGCCAATTATACACTAGTACCTGATGACTTTATACATCAAAAAAACCTTGACCTATTCTACAATTTCAATCATCTTCCCGAAGAAGAAACCGAACTATACGCCGATAATCTTCCCCATACCGACATTCATACTGTTTATGGTATAGACCGTCAATTAATTCAGTTGTTAGAAAATATTTTTGGTGAATTTACCCTACAACATGCCCTCACTTTTTTAGTCAAACAACTGCTAGAAGATCATAAGGCTTACGGTGGCAAACGCATGTATATTTATGTAGAAAAACAACATGTGGATATGCTTATTACAGCACAAAATAAGCTTATTTTTTGCAACTCTTACCGATATACGACTCCAGAAGATTTGCTATACTTTATCATTAATGCAGGCAATAAAAATCAATTTAACTTCACCCTGCATGAATGTGTTTTATTGGGAGATATAGCTCGGCGCGATGCCAATTATCAGCTATGTAATCAATACATTAGCAACCTCAGTTTTAGTCATCGCCCTATCGCCAAAAAATATTGCAGCGAACTCCAACAATTAGCCACACAACAGCATTACAATTTATTTTCTATTTACTAAAGCAGTTATAAAATTGGCGTATGTTTCATTTTCTTCCTAACACTTTGGTTGTTAGATTGTCTTTTGGCTATTTTCAAAAGGGTACACAAAAGTCATCGTTTTTTTCCTAGAGCAGATTGGATGAATCTGCTCAAAAAAGAAGCGCAGGCAGGTCAAAAATCGGTAGCAAAGCGCAGGCCTTGCAGCGTAGGAACGATATTTTTGACAAGCGTTTTTGCTTACTTTTTTCGCGATTGCAAAAAGTAAGTCGCCGAAGGCAATCGTGGAGTTTCAAACCTTATTTTCGGCGAAGGTTTCAGTAGTATTTAAACACATTTCCCCCAAAAACAAAGCAAGTTAACACTCAAAAAAAACTACTTCTTTAATTTGTGTACCCTTTTGAATGGCTATTTAGCTTTTAGGATTAGAGATCAGAAATTGGAAATTATTTTTTCAAAAGGGTACACAAAAGTCATCGTTTTTTTCCTAGAGCAGATTGGATGAATCTACTCAAAAAAGAAGCGCGAGCAGGTCAAAAATCGGTAGCAAAGCGCAGGCCTGAAGCGTAGGAACGATATTTTTGACAAGCGTTTTTGCTTACTTTTTTCGCGATTGCAAAAAGTAAGTCGCCGAAGGCAATCGTGGAGTTATCAGACACTTTTTCGGCG
>JAHDHV010000600.1 GCA_020631155.1 Bacteroidota bacterium
GAACCAAGCTAGAATCCTCTGTTCCTGTGGATGTTATTGATGTAAAAGCCATTAGTACAGAGGGCGCACAAACCACCGTTAATGCCATTCTCAATTATATAGCTCCCTCTTTCACTTCCAATACACAAACCATCTCAGACGGCACCGACCACATTGATCCTGCTTCTCTTAGAGGCTTAGGCCCCGATCAGGTATTGGTCTTAATCAATGGCAAACGCCGTCATACCAGTTCATTGGTCAATGTAAATGGTACATTCGGTAGGGGGAATGTTGGTACAGATATGAACGCTATTCCTGTGGCTTCCATCGAGCGCATTGAGGTCTTACGCGATGGTGCCGCCGCCCAATACGGAACGGACGCAATTGCAGGAGTTATCAATATTATTTTGAAAGATGACATCGGTTTTTCGGGGCAGGTCGGTACTGGTGCTTTTATCTCCAAAAATTCGGAGGATAGCATGGACGGCGAATCGGTGCAGGCGAGTTTGAACTATGGTGTGCCCGTTGGCGATAAGGGTGGTTTTGTTAATATTTCTGGTAATTTTGACACAAGAAACCACACCAATCGTATGAAAGAATATACAGGTCGAATATTTAATGGCTACAATAATGCAAATTACACAGGTGACCCAGGCGATGATATAACAGAAAGCGAATTGGCTGCTCGCGGACTTACACGCAGCGATTTTAATATGCGTGTCGGGCAGTCTGCTGTTCAAAACACAGGGCTGATGCTTAATTCCAATCTTCCATTAAATACGGTTTCAGAACTCTACTTTTTTGGCGGTTTGACCTATCGAAGCGGGGAAGCTGCGGGTTTCTATCGTTTGCCTTATCAAGAGCGTACTGTTACCGATATTTACCCAAATGGCTTTTTGCCTGAAATTCACTCTAATATTGGGGATCAATCTTTGGGTGCTGGTATTCGCAGTAAAATGGGTGCTTGGAATGTCGATTTTAGTCATACATATGGTAAAAATACCTTTCGGTATCAAATAGAAAATACCTTAAATGCCTCTTTAGAAACTGCCTCTCCTACGAGCTTTAATTCAGGCGGTTTTAATTTTTCACAAAATACAACTAACCTAGATTTTTCTCGCACTTTTAGCCAAATAGCAGCAGGTCTAAACCTTGCTTTGGGAGCTGAATACCGATTAGAAAATTATCAAATTGTGGCAGGTGAAGAAGGTTCTTATGCCAATTATGGACTTGCTTCTGAATACCTTACCTTTGGTGGAGATACTATTTTAGTTCCTGACTTTCAAGGCCCTGTTAATACCGTATTTGGTCCAAATGGTTCTGCGAGACCGGGAGGCGCGCAGGTATTCCCTGGGTTTAGCCCTGATAATGAAGTAAATGCTTTGCGAAATAGTGTAGCTGCCTATATTGATACAGAATTGGATATTACAGATGCTTTTTTGTTAGGGGCAGCCTTGCGTTTTGAAAATTACAGCGATTTTGGGTCTACGCTCAATTGGAAAGCAACAACTAGATATAAGTTAAGTAATAATTTCGCTATACGTGGAGCCGCAAGTTCTGGTTTTCGCGCGCCTTCCTTGCATCAGCTTCATTTCAACAGCACCTCCACCATTTTTGTAGATGGCGTTCCTTTTGAAGTAGGTACTTTTTCTAATGATAGCCGAGTAGCAGAGTTGTTAGGAATTCCACAGCTCAAAGAGGAGACCTCCACCGCCTTTAGTCTCGGTTTCACAGGTCGCTTGCCTGCTGCAAACCTTAGTTTAACCTTAGATGGTTACTTGGTTAATATCAACGACCGAGTGGTGTATACAGGACAATTTCGAGGCGATCCAGATGGTTCGGCACAAGACCAAGAAATTGCCAGATTGCTTTCATTGGCTAATGCAAATCGCGCCGCCTTTTTTGCCAATGCCATTGATAGCCGAACGCAAGGCTTGGATATAGTGCTTACGCATCGTGCCAACTTAGGGGCAGGCAGATTAAACAGTTCCCTAGCAGCTACCTTTGCCCAAACCGAGCTAGTTGGTGACATCAAAACATCCGAGCAATTGGCAGGCAAAGAGGATACCTATTTCGATTTAACCAGTCGTATATTCTTGGAATCTGCCGTACCTAGAACCAAGTTTAATTTAACCCTGAACTATCAGTTAGGCAGATTGAGTGCGACTTTGCAAAATGTATATTTTGGGGAAGTAGATGAAGCTACTAATAATCCTGAAAATGCACAAACATTTGGAGCTAAAATAGTTACAGATTTGTCCTTGAGTTATAAATTAATGGAAAAACTAAAGCTTACGGTGGGTGCTAACAATTTGTTAGATGTCTATCCTGATATGAATATTCCAGCTAATCAAAGTAGTGGACGCTTTTTATACTCTCGCCGTTCTCAACAGTTTGGAGCGAATGGTCGCTATGTGTTTGGGCGTTTGTCGTTTGATATGTAATTTTCGTGAATTGGTGATTCGTGAAAAGGCTGTATTTTTATGGATACAGTCTTTTTTTTTGCCAGAAAAATCGCATTAATTTTAACAAACTTTCCTTTTGTTTAAGTTGTTTTAATTGGGGAAAATGTTTTTTTTGTTAAAAATTATTAGTTCATTCATCAAAAGGGTATACAAAAGTTATCCGTTTTTTTTTCGTAAAGCAGATTTATGAATCTGCTTTACGAAAAAGAAGCGCAGGCAGGTCAAAAATCGGTAGCAAAGCGCAGGCCTGAAGCGTGGGAACGATATTTTTGACAAGCGTTTTTGCTTACTTTTTGGGCGAAGGCAAAAAGTAAGTCGCCGAAGGCAATCATGAAATTACAGCCCCTATTTTCGGCGAGAGATTCAGTAATATTTAAACATATTTACCCCTAAACAAAACAAGTTAACACCCAAAAAAACTACTTGCTTAATTTGTGTACCCTTTTAAAGTTCATTCATCAATTTAATAACTAGGCAACTACCATCATGCAACAATACGCTCATATAAAATATGATATTGCTTTTAAACG
>JAHDHV010000601.1 GCA_020631155.1 Bacteroidota bacterium
AAAAACATGGTGTAAAAGTGAATTTGCAGACATTTTTATACAGTCAAATCAGTTATTTTTGAAAAAAGATTTCAGAGAATGAGTTTATGAATAAAGTGAACGAACATCCGAATCTATTGTAGGTTACAATAATGAGTTAGTTAGCTCACATCTTATGTCTCACATATGTCTACAAATTTGCTCAAATGAAGAAAGTTTTAATTATAGAAGATGACCCCAACCTTGTGAATTTGCTAAATATTCACCTAACAGATTTAGAATGTCAAGTAACTAAAACTTATGATGGGAAAATTGGGCTAGACACTGCACTCACTCAGCCTTTTGACCTGATTATTTTAGATTTGATGTTACCAGAAATGGATGGTTTTCAGGTTTGTCAAAACATTCGCAATGCTCAAAATACGACCCCTATCCTAATGCTCACAGCCCGTTCTGAGGAGATGGACAAGGTGTTAGGTCTTGAAACAGGGGCCGATGATTATTTGACCAAACCCTTCGGTATCAAGGAGTTTATTGCGCGAGTTAAAGCCATTTTTCGCCGTATGGATATGTTTGTCCATAATAAAACCCTTAAAAAGCAGGGAAAAATTAGTTGTGGTGGTTTACAAGTGGACATAGACAATCGCAAGGTAAGTATTGCTAAAAAACGAGTAGAATTAACCCCTAAAGAATTTGATTTATTGGTATTATTAGCAGCCAACCCTGGGAAAAGTTACAGCAGAAATCGTATCTTACGTCTTGTATGGGGCTATGAGTTTGATGGATATGAACATACAGTTAATTCACATATTAATCGATTGCGTGCTAAAATTGAGCCTAACTTATCTAAACCTACTTATATACTAACAACTTGGGGTGTTGGCTATCGTTTTACAGAGGACTGTTGATAAATTTTGGATTTTTAGATTTTTGGATGTTTAGAAATTAGCTGTTAGAAATTAGTTTTTTTTGTTGATTATTAATTTTTTATGTGTGATGTAATATTATTACTTGATTGCGAATCACGAAACTACTGGTCAACAAATCCACTAATCACGAGTCCACCAATCACGAATCAGCCAATCTATGCATTAACGAACTTGAAAAACATGTTTAATAAAAAAATATTTGAGAGCCTCTATTGGAGAATATGCCTTACTTTTCTCGCCTTGTTATTGGTGGTAGGAGTTGCCTATAGCTACATTGCAATTTATTGTGCGGAAATGTATTACCAAGAAACCAATCAAAAATTGAATGTTGGTTTAGCCAGTTCAATAGCAGAAAATTTATTTATAGATAGTATCACTATTTTTAAATATGGCGAAATGAATTCATCTGCAATTAACAAAACTTTTCTAAAACACCTAACCAATACTAACCCTAATATTGAAGTTTACCTGCTTAATCAATGGGGACATTCCTATTCCTTGTCTGATTTTTCTAAAAAACAAAAACCCCGAAAGATTGACATCGCCCCAGTTAAACAATTTTTACAAAAAAATAAAGACACTTATCAAACAATGATCGTGGGTGAAAATCCTCGTAATATCGCACAAAAAAAGGTTTTTTCAGCAGCAAAAATTAACGATCAGGGGTATCTCTATATTTTACTAGGTAGTGAACGTTATGACAATGTAACTCAAACATTAATAGGCAGTTATATCCTAGCTATGAGCGCGCAGGCAATGCTCTTAACCCTAGTTTCGGCATTGGTTATTGGTTTATTAGCAATTTGGTTTTTAACAAAAAATCTATGGGTCATCATCCAGACAGTAAAGCGGTTTGAGCAAGGTGATTTACAAGCACGCATCCGCCTTTACTCCAAAGGTGAATTAACCACACTTGCCAACAGCTTTAACAAAATGGCTGATACTATTTTAGCCAACATCGAAGAACTGAAGTCAACAGAAGTATTGCGCAGGGAATTAATTGCCAATGTATCGCATGATCTTCGTACTCCGCTTGCCATTACACAAGGCTATATTGAAACTTTGTTGATGAAAAATGAGCAAGTAGACGCTAAAGAGCGCAAAAAGTATATGGAAATCATTTTGACAAGCACACAAAAATTAGAAAAGTTAGTATCAGAATTATTTGCTTTATCTAAATTAGAAGCCAAACAAATAAAACCAGAATTAGAACCCTTTTTTATACACGAATTAGCCCAAGACATTTTACTGCGTTGTAAGGTATTAGCAGATGAAAAAAACATTGAAGTTCACACACATGTCAGCAAAGATTTACCCTTAGTAATTGGCGATATTGCACTAATAGACAGAGTTCTGCAAAATTTAATAGACAATGCCATTAAGTTTACTTCAGAAAATGGCAACATTCACATTTCCATTCAATCGACTGATAAACAAGAGGTTATAATAGAAATACAAGATACAGGAGTTGGTATAACAGAAGCAGAACAGGCTTTTATATTTGATAGATACCACTCTAAAAATAAAGCACAATACACACAGGAAGATAGCAGTGGCCTCGGTTTGGCAATTGTTAAAAAAATCTTGGAACTACACGATTCTACCATCCAACTAAAAAGCGAACTAGGCAAAGGCTCTACTTTTTTCTTTTCCCTACCCATTTACCAAGCATTAGACCATAAAAACTTGCCTTCCGTACCAATGAATAATTACACCTAAAATTATTTTAGCGTTTGGAAAGTTCAGAGGTTACAAAGTTAAAATATTTTTTTTAACAAATGAAAAATAAAATATTTTCTAGCATATAAATCAGACATGTTTCAAATAAAAAGTTTTTCTACCTAACACTTTGTACTTACATTAATAGGTCGTGGATTAGTGATTCGTTTTCGGACGTTTTTTACTGATTGATTTCTTTTTAGATGTTTTCTGTAACGAAGGCTTTAGCCGTCATAATACAATAAAAACCAAAAGCTTATATCCATTTCAAAAGGGTACACAAAAGTCATCTTTTTTTTTCGTAAAGCAGATTCATGAATCTGCTTTACGAAAAAGAAGCGCGAGCA
>JAHDHV010000082.1:0-10838 GCA_020631155.1 Bacteroidota bacterium
TTATAGGTAGATTTGTTGTTTCTTTGCTTTGTAAAAGTACAAAAATAATTTGTTTAGCAAATTGCATATGTTAATTTAGTAGTAGATTGAGAAATTTTATTATCATTAAGAATAATCTTAATGGTTGTTAATAAGGGTGTATGAACTTATTCAGGCAGGTAAAGACATTGATAATCAAGGATTTAGTGTTAGAGTGGAGGCAACGTTACGCACTCAATGGTATATTGCTGTATGTGGCTTCAACGGTGATGTTGGTATATATGGCGTTTACCAGCAAGGCAGGCGGCATGGATGACATCACTTGGATTACGGTGTTTTGGATTATTTTGCTGTTCGCTTCGGTAAATGCGGTGACCAAAAGTTTTATGCAGGAAAGCACAGGACGACAACTATATTATTATACGTTGACGAGTCCGCAGGCGGTGATTTTGTCGAAAATTATTTACAATGCATTTTTGTTGTTATTGATTGCTGCGGTGAGTTTTTTGGCGTATACCATTTTATTGCAGAATCCTTTGACCGATATTCCGTTATTTTTACTGGCGGTGCTGTTGGGGAGCATTAGTTTTGCGATGTGTTTTACGTTGATTTCGGCGATTGCAGCAAAGGCAGGTGGCAATGCAAGCCTAATGCCGATTCTCAGTTTTCCGATAGTAATTCCGCTATTAGCCTTATTAATTACAGTGTCGAAAGGCGCGCTTGGTATAGGCGATAGTAATTTAAATAAAGATATTGGCGTATTACTGGCAATTAATGGGATTTTAGCGAGTGTTTCTTTTATTTTGTTTCCCTATCTTTGGAGGGATTGATGAATTTTGGAGTTTGGAATGTTACAAAATTACAAGGTTTTAAAGTTTTTATTTTTTTTAATGAATTTTAAAGTTAATGCTTTTTGCTTTACTAATCACGGTTATACAAAATTAAAAGAAATTATTATTGTTTTTGTTAATGAAATAAAAGGCGAAAAGTCAATTTAGCTCCAAACTCTAAATGAATTATTTAATTAGAAATTACGAATTGTTTTTTAGCAGCTAAAAAACCAAAAGTCTAAATATCTAAAAATCCAATTTATTATGAATTTTTATTTAAAACATAACTGGTGGAAATACCTTTCCGTTGGTTTATTAATATATACAATTATTGGAGGCTTATTATTACCCGTGCCTCAGTTGGGAATTATTAATGAAACGATTCGGAATGTGTATTTTCATGTGCCTATGTGGTTTACCATGACTTTTTTAATGGTCGTGTCTTTATGGTATAGCATAAAATATTTGCGAACTTTCGATAGGCGATACGATATTATGGCGGCGGAGTCGGCGAATGTAGGGCTTTGGTTTGGCGTTTTGGGCTTATTGACGGGCATGGTTTGGGCGCATTATGCATGGGGAAAGGCGTGGAGCAATGATCCGAGGCAGACAACAGCAGCCATGTTTATGTTGATTTATTTAGCTTATTTTGTGCTTCGCGGAGCGATAGAGGAGGAGGATAAACGGGCAAAGGTATCAGGTGTATACAATATTTTTGCTTTTTTCGCCTATGTGCCACTGACCTATATCATCCCGCGCTTAGTGGATTCCCTACATCCTGCTGGCGGCGGCGATAGTCCTGTATTTAATCGCGATGATATGGATGCAGGGATGCGGATGGTTTTTTATCCTGCTGCCATCGGCTGGATATTTTTTGGAATGTGGATCATGTCCCTACGCGCTCGATTCAAATTATTGAGAATGAAGCGTTTAGAAATGTGATCGGTGGTTCATTTATTTTATTTTTACCGTTTCTTTTCCCAATAAATCATAGTATATATCATTGGCAAAAACACAGCGAATCATTCCTGTATGTCTTGCTAAGTAAACCGTTTGTAGGGGAGCTTGGTAGCGAAAAGGTGGTTTAGAAGGCGTAAATGAAACAGGAACTTCCAATTTCAGTACCTTATAATAGGTTTTTCCATTGCTTAGGGTTAAACTATCCAAAATTTCCGCCTTTCGCTCACAAGGAGGCGCGTCTAAATCTACCTCTTTAGAGGCAACACAAACACTGATGCTATCTTCCACTAAAACACCCCCTTTAATAATGCCATAAAGCCCGCCCGGATAAGGCATCGTATTTCCATGAGCAATTCTAAACAAATGATCTTTATTTTGATTAAGAGTGCGAACTGTAAATTCCAAACGAATTTTATCTGAAGAAAAGTCAGTGTATCAGCGTAAAGAAAATTCACGAATTTTCTCAAAAAAAAAAACTTTTTGAAACAAAAAAAAGACCTTCCTCGTACACAATTATCTTTAGTTCAGTCATAAAAAAGTCTGACTAACGTAATTTAAATGTCAAATAATTTCTAGTAATACTTACCTGAAAACTGTTCACTGCCATCCGTTTGTTTGACAATTCCATTAAAAAATTGGTCTTTATTTAGTTAACTTATATGCTGTATGAAGAAAGTTCACTCATTTCTTTTACTACAATAAAAAATCATACAGTTGAGCGAACAAGCTCTTTAGATGATTGTTCTATGTTTAATTTTTATAAACTTTCAATATTTTCAGAAAGTAAATAAAGTTCTGAACTTTGCAAATAAAAAAAAGATTAAGTAAATTTCAGTTTGCTTTTTAACACTGAATAGCTTTGTGATAGTCAAGTTATTTAGAGAAAGACGACTAACAATCCATAGACAGTTATTGTTTTTTTTCAATTAAAATAGTTAGCTAATATTTTTTATGTATAACAAGCTGAAAATGGAAAAAACTGCTCGTTCAGAGTGTCATGTCAACTTATTTTTTAAAAATAAATGTGAATAAATTGCTGTTACAGACTAATAATTTTTTTTTCTTATTTTTTAACGATCTGATTATCAGCTTTTTATTTTGCTTATTTAGATAGATTCTAAAGAATAGAAAAATTGTCAGTTTTCTTACTCTTTTACAACTTTAATCTATAAATTTGCAGCCTGAAAAATTAGGAGTGTAAAATAGTGTAATGTAAAAGACCTCAAAGGTTAAAAAAACATGGGGAAATTTAATTCTATAGGTAAATGTTTGAGTATATTGTTTTTGATATGCTCTCTGATGTGCTGGATGGGCGCACCACAAGTTGCTGCACAGGATGTAGCGGCAGGGGAAACCATCTTTAAAGCACAGTGTACCAGTTGTCATAAAATTCACGAACAACTAGTAGGTCCTGCGTTGGCAGGCTCGCATACTAAGTATGAGCGCGAATGGTTGTACAAATGGATCAAAAATTCACAGGCTTTGGTAAAAGCTGGCGACCCACAGGCGGTAGCCATTTTTGAAGAATACAATAAGTCAGTGATGACTGCTTTCGCCTTATCTAACGAGGAAATTGATAATGTACTCGAATATATTAAGGTAGAGACGGAAAAAGGACCTGAGGTAGCTGTTGCCGCAGGTGGAGAAGCGAAGCAATCCAATTCTATGACTATCTTTTTAGGTATCATCATGGCTTTATTGCTGCTCATCATGCTGATTTTGAGCCGTATTACAGGCACATTGGGCGAGATGGTACGAGAAAAGCTCGGCGAATGGGTACCTGTTGCACCTTCTTTTGATAAAAAATACTTTAATAAAAAGATAATGGCGGCTGCGTCCTTATTGCTAGTAGTATTTTTAGGTTATAGCGCAGTAGACGGAGCGCAAACTTTGGGTCGTCAAAAAGGCTATGCACCTACACAGCCCATCAAATTTTCTCACGAATTACACGCTGGCACACTCGAAATTGACTGTCAATATTGTCACTCTGGCGCAGCAAAAGGTAAATCTGCGGTGATTCCTTCGGCGAATGTTTGTATGAATTGCCATAAGGCAGTGAAGAAAGGACCTAAATACGGCGAGGAGGAAATTGCTAAAATTTACGCTGCTGTAGGTTGGGATGGTGCGAAATATATAGAGGGTTATAAACAACGCCCTATTGAATGGATTCGCATCCACAATTTGCCAGATCATGTGTACTTTAATCACGCACAACACGTTACGGCGGGTGGTGTTGAATGTCAAACTTGTCACGGCCAAATTCAGGAAATGGAGGTTGTAGAGCAACATTCTTCTTTAGGTATGGGCTGGTGTATCAACTGTCACCGCGAAACGGAAGTACAGTTTGAAGGCAATGACTATTATAAGGTATACGAAAAGTATCATGATGATTTAAAGAGTGGCAAAATCAAAAAAATCACAGTAGAAGACATCGGCGGTTTGGAATGTCAAAAATGTCACTACTAGGGGAAAGATATAAGATGCAAGACGTAAGATTTAAGACTTTTTAGTGGAAATCTTACATCCAATGTCTTAACTCTTATATCTCATGTCTTATATCTAAATCAAAAAAAAGGCTTTGCATAGTTGTTTTGGAATTTATAGGGATTAGCTTTTTAGCAATTCATTTTCCAAACAACACCAATTAATTATTATAAATCAGATGGAGCAAAAAAAATATTGGAAAGGGTTAGAGGAACTATATGCTAATGGTGATTATCAGAAGCATAAGCAAAACGAATTTCCCGAAGAATTACCAGTATTAAACGAGTTAAATTATCTGGCGACAGAAAAGCAGGCTTCTCGGCGCGACTTTCTAAAGGTTTTGGGATTCAGCTTAGGTGCTGCAACCATAGCGGCAAGCTGTGAAATTCCTATCAAAAAGGCGATTCCTTATGTAATGAAACCAGAGGAAATCTTACCCGGTGTTGCCAATTATTACGCATCTTCTTTTATTAATGGTAGCGACTACTGTAGCGTTTTGGTGAAAACAAGAGAAGGTCGTCCCATTAAAATTGAAGGAAATAAGCTATCTAGCCTCACCAAAGGCGGTACTTCTGCAAGAGCGCAAGCTTCTGTAGTCAGCTTATACGATGGACAGCGACTGAAATTTCCCAAAAAAGCAGGTAAAAAATCTACTTGGGAAGTTGTTGACAAAGAAATCGCTCAACAATTATCAGGTGCCAGCAATCCCGCTTTATTAACTTCCTCCATCATTAGCCCATCTACTCGCCAATTAATCGAAGAATTTACCCAAAAATACGGTGGCCGCCATGTTGTTTACGAGCCGATTTCTAATGCAGGCATGTTGGCAGCCAACGAGCAGTCTATGGGTAAAAGAGCGATTCCTTCCTACGATTTTAGCAAAGCCGAAGTTATCGTAGGCATCAATTGTGATTTCTTGGGTACGTGGATTTCTCCTACCGAATTTGCTAGTGACTACATCGAAAATAGAAAAATAAAAGCAGGGCAACCTAAAATGTCCAAGCATTGGCAGTTTGAGTCTTATATGTCTCTAACTGGTGCAAATGCGGACAAACGTTTTTCTATTAAGCCTTCACAAGAGGGATTAGTTGCTTTGGCATTATTCAAGGAATTAGGTGGAAGTGTTAGCGGAAACATCACTTTTGAGGATGCAAAAGTTGCCGAAGCCATCAAAAAAGCAGCAATTGACTTAAAATCTCACAATGGTAAAGCTCTAGTTGTTTCTGGTTCTAATAGTGCTGATGTTCAAATGGTTATCAATGCGATTAATCAGAAATTAGGCAGCTATGGGCAGACCATTGATATGGATAAAACCTACAACATCCATCAAGGAGACGATAAAGCTTTTGAGCAATTATTGGCGGATATGACGGCTGGTAAAGTGGGTGCTTTATTGATGCATGGGGTGAATCCTGTATATAGTTATTCAGATTCGGAAAAAGTGAAAGCAGCCTTGAAAAAGGTCAAGTTAACGGTTTCTTTTAATGAAACGGCTGATGAGACTTCTGAATTTGTCAACTACCTTTGCCCAACCAACCATTATTTAGAATCTTGGAATGATGCAGAGCCTAAAACGGGTTTTTACAGCCTAGTTCAGCCAACCATCGCGCCTCTATTTGATACGCGCGCTTTCCAAGAGAGCCTATTGACTTGGATGGGAGCGGAGGAAACCAATTTCTACGATTACATTCGCAACTATTGGGAGCAAAACATCGCTAGTAAGCAAAGCAAATTTCCGAGCTTCCAAGCTTTTTGGGATGCAGCCTTACATGATGGTGTTTTTGAAGAGGAAAATGCAGACAATTTAGGCGGTTCTTTACTCGCTCCAATGTATGCAGATGGCGGTGCAGGTATGAGCAAAAATAAAATTGCAGCAACACCACCGCAACCCTTAACGCCTAAACCTGCTGTAGCAGTAGCCAATACAGATACGATAACCGAAGCTGTAGTGGATACTTTGGCAGAGCCAGCGATGGAATTGGTTGAGACAGTGGATACAATTATTTTAGCGGAAAATGACAGCACTATTATTGTCAAAAATACCGTAGAAAAACCAGTTACAACGCCTGCACCTGCACCACCCAAACCAAAAAGCAGCAACAATAATAATGGTAGTGCCAATGTTGGCACAGCCTCACAAAAGATTTTAGCAACAGCGCAAAAAGCATCGGGCATGGAATTGACGCTGTTTGAAAATACAATGGGAGATGGTAATTATGCGAATAATCCATTCTTACAAGAAATGCCTGACCCAATTACAAAAATTTGCTGGGACAACTATGTAACGGTATCTAAAAGGGATGCAGACGAACAAGGTTGGGGCAAATTTGACGTATTGGAGGTAAAAGTTGGCGATAATTCTGTGAAATTGCCGATGGTGATACAGCCCGGACAAGCGAAGGGTTCCATTGGTATTCCATTGGGTTATGGTCGTAAAAAAGGAGTCAATCATCACTGTAAAGTAGGCGATAATGCTTACCCTTTTGTTAGCTTTGATGGACAAACTTTTGCTTATACAAAAACGGAAGGCGTTACGGTCAAAAAAGTAGGCAGTAACTATGAGTTGGCGCAAACACAAATGCACCATACCATTGATGATACGCATATTGGCAAAGGGGAACGTACCATTGTTAATGAAACAACGCTAGGGGAATTACAGAAAGACCCTTGGGCGGGTAATCATTATGGCAAACACTTTAAAGAACACGCGAAAAAGCATCATTTTACCTTATTTGGTCCAGATGTAGACTATGGCGTTCACGCCGATAGCCACAAACAAGGGCATCATTGGGGAATGGGTATAGATATGAACGCTTGTATTGGCTGTGGAGCTTGTGTGGTGGCTTGTAATGTGGAAAATAATGTGCCAATAGTAGGGCAAAATGAAGTATTCCGCGCTCACGAAATGCATTGGATGCGAATTGACCGCTACTATGCTGGTGAAGGCGAGGATACCAACTCCGCCGATTATTTCGACCATCCTGATGTGGCTTTCATGCCAATGATGTGCCAACATTGCGATAATGCACCTTGCGAAAATGTTTGCCCTGTAGCAGCGACTAACCACAGTTCTGAGGGCATCAACCAAATGGCCTATAACCGTTGTATCGGTACACGTTATTGTGCAAATAACTGTCCGTTCAAGGTACGCCGTTTCAATTGGTACGATTATCAAGGGGCTGACAGTTTCTATAAAGATACCATTTTCGACAACGATTCTAAGGTAATGATTACCGACTTGACGCGTATGGTATTGAATCCTGATGTAACGGTTCGTTCAAGAGGGGTCATGGAAAAATGCAGTTTCTGCGTACAGCGTATTCAGGAAGTAAAATTAGAAGCGAAAAAAGAAGGTCGTCCATTGAAAGACGGCAAGATGGTAACCGCTTGTCAACAAGGTTGCCCAACAAATGCGATTATTTTTGGAGACATCAACGATCCGAATAGCGAAATTAGCAAAGCCAAGAAAAGCGAGCGAGCTTACAGCTTGTTGCAAGAGATTCACGTTATGTCTTCCATCACTTATTTAACCAAAGTAAGAAATCGCGAAGCAAAACCGGGCGCACATGGTCATCACGGCCACGACAAAGGACATGGCGACAATCACGATGATCACGGACATTCTTAAGAGGTTATAAAGTTGTAAAGTTAGAATGTTGTAAGGTTATTTCTAACTTTTGATGGCTAATTCTAGGATTTTTACTTTTGTTGTTCAGGAGTTAAATGATTATTAAATTATTCAACGATTTCAGAGTTTGGACTGGATTAACTTTTAGTTTTTTTATAGAAGAACCAAAATACTAAGAATTGGTTTTGATTTATTAAAGAAATAAAAACTTTAAAACCTTTAAAACCTTGTAACTTTACAACCTTCCAAACTCCAAAAAAATTCAGCAAATCAACAATTTCGAGTATATATTATGCAATATAGTTCACCAGAAAGACAACCACTAATAGAGGGGCATAAAACTTACCACGACATTACCGAAGACATTGCAAGCGGTAATGAAGGTACGCCGCCTTTGGCCTGGCTGATAGGCTTAGGTATTAGTGCTACGGTTGCTACCATCGGGGTATTGTGTATCCTCTGGACAATCTGGCAGGGGATCGGCGTATGGGGACTAAATAAAACCATCGGCTGGGCTTGGGATATTACCAACTTCGTATGGTGGATTGGTATTGGTCACGCAGGTACATTGATTTCCGCTATCTTGTTGTTATTCCGTCAGCGTTGGCGAACAGGCGTTAACCGCGCAGCAGAAGCAATGACCATTTTTGCCGTAATTTGCGCAGGTTTATTTCCACTCATACACATGGGTCGGATTTGGCTGGCCTTCTTCATTTTCCCGCTACCCAACACCAGAGGAATGCTTTGGGTGAACTTCAACTCCCCACTTCTTTGGGACGTTTTTGCCATCAGTACTTACTTCACCGTATCTCTATTGTTCTGGTATTCAGGACTTTTGCCAGATATTGCGACTCTCCGCGACCGTGCAACGGGCATGAAAAGACGTATTTATGCGGCAATGAGTTTCGGTTGGTCAGGCAAAGCCAAACACTGGCAACGCTTTGAATCGCTGAGTTTGGTATTGGCAGGTTTAGCAACGCCACTGGTACTATCGGTACACTCTATTGTAAGTTTCGACTTCGCAACCTCCGTAATACCGGGCTGGCATACCACCATTTTCCCACCTTATTTTGTGGCTGGAGCGATTTTTTCGGGCTTCGCAATGGTATTGACACTGATGTTGATTGCTAGAAAATTGATGAACTTACAAGAGTACATCACTATAGCGCACATCGAATCTATGAATAAGGTAATTGTAATGACGGGTTCGATTGTTGGGGTTGCCTATATTACGGAGTTATTTGTGGCAGCTTATTCAGGTAATGTTTACGAACAGTACGCTTTCTGGAATAGAGCAACAGGACCTTACTGGTGGTCGTACTGGTGTATGATGACTTGTAATGTGATTTCGCCGCAGCTATTTTGGATTAAAAAATTACGTAGAAATATCGCATTCACCTTCTTTATGTCTATTGTGATTAACATTGGCATGTGGTTCGAGCGTTTTGTAATTATCGTAACTTCTTTGCACCGCGATTATATACCTTCAAGCTGGAGTTATTATTCACCAACATGGGTAGAAGTCGGTATTTTTGTCGGAACAATGGGTATTTTTATGACGCTCTTCCTGATATTTGCTCGCTTTTTGCCAGTGATCGCAATTGCTGAGGTGAAAAGTATTTTGAAAGTGTCGGGTGATCAGTATTTAGAAAAATTTGCAGAAGAAGAAAAAGCAGCAAGAGAAAAAGGCATTTCTATTGCAGGATCAGCAAATGTAGCAGGCGCACGACATGATAAGGATGCATAGTAGGGACGTAATGCATTACGTCCTAGGAAACAACAAATGCATTACGTCCTAGGAAACAACAAATGCATTACGTCCTAGGAAACAACAAATGCATTACGCCCTAGGAAACAACAAATGCATTACGCCCTGAAAATAATGTCAGCGTTCAAATTATAAAACAATCTTTCAAAAAAAATGAAACATAAATATTTAGTCGGATTATTTGATGATGAGGAGCCATTATTGGTAGCAACCAAAAAGATACGTAAGGCAGGCTATCGCATGAAAGAAATTTTCACGCCCTTCCCTGTACACGGTTTGGATGAAGCTATGGGCTTGCAAGATACCCGACTACATACCATCGGTTTTGTGATAGGAGCTTGCGGAACGCTGTTTGCCATCGGCATGATGGGTTTCATTACAGCAGTAGACTGGCCAATTAATGTCGGGGGGAAGCCATTTTTTGCCTTCCCTTCATTCGTGCCAATTACCTTCGAGCTGACGGTATTATTCGCTTCTGTAGGGATGACCGTTATTTTTTATCTGCGAAATGGTTTTTCTGTATTCAAAGACCCCGAAATCGTAGACCCACGCATCACTGACGACCGTTTTGCAATGGTTTTTTGTATGAAAAAATACGGTGATAGACAAGGGCAAATTGAAGACCTATTGAAAAAAACAGGTGCTGTAGAAGTGAAAGAACGCTACCTAGAAGAAGAACTACCAGATAATTTATTTAAAAGTGATAAAGAGTATTTCGAATCACTTGAAAAAGCTCATCATTAGCGAATTTCGGATATTTCGATTTCGGATATGCGAAATTCAAGAAATAGAGATGCTATAAAAAAGTTTTTTTAGCTAAAAGTCAGTCAATTAAATCTGATTTCTAATACTCATGCATCTTTTGGAGTTTGAACTAAATTTAGGTTTCAACTTCTCAGTCTAAGTACCAAGCACTAATTAATTGTGCACAATTTTGTTCTAAAGTATTGAATTACATTATTTTAATCAAACAAATAGTACCGTTTAATTATTGTGTAGTACTTATTAGTTATAAAAAAATAATAAGTTTTTTGAGTTTTGTGTATTTTTGGTTAATGAAGTGTCAGATATTGGTTTTTTAATTTTATTAAAGAAAAGTAAAAACCTTAAAACCTTAAAACCTTGCAACTTTATAACCTTCCAAACTCCAAAAATCTTTAAACCATCAGTATACTTATAGTAATGTATC
>JAHDHV010000082.1:10938-12115 GCA_020631155.1 Bacteroidota bacterium
AACCTTCCAAACTCCAAAAATCTTTAAACCATCAGTATACTTATAGTAATGTATCATAAAAAACTCTACATATTAGCTATTTTATCTGTTACCATCTATTTTGCAGGTTGTCATGCAAAAGGAGACTTTACAGGACGTGAGTATATGCCAGATATGGCGCACTCTATGGCCTATGAAACTTATACAGAGGGACGACCCGCTTTTGTGGTAGGAGAAAATGAAGGAGATACCATTCGCTTATTTAAGGATGGGAAATCTGCCCTTCGACCTGTAGCGAAAACCATTCCTAGAGGACACATTCCCTATTACTATGAGGATACGCCAGAGGGATATGAGGAAGCAGGCAAAAATGTGTTCAATCCTTTTACCAAAGACCACGATAAGATAATTGCAACAGGTTTAGGTAAAGAAAAATTTACCATTTACTGTGCGGTTTGTCATGGTGAGGCTGGTAATGGACAAGGAAGCATTGTAAAAGCAGGAAAATATCCGACCGTACCTTCTTACTTTTCGGCTGCCATTATGGAACTGCCCGAAGGAAAAATGTTTCACTCTGTACATCATGGCAAAAACTTGATGGGCTCTTATTCTGGACAGTTGAGCAAAGAAGAACGCTGGCAAGTGATTTCCTACATCAAGCAAATGCAAGCCGAGCATTTATCCAAAGAAAAAGGAATGCCCGTAAAACAAGCAGTTGCGATGTTAACAGGAACAAACACTTATAAAGATAATCCACAGGCTGCCGCCGAAGCTGCAAAAGCCGAAAAAGAGGCTGCCGCAAAAGCTGCTGCCGAAGCGAAAGCAAAGGAGGAAGCAGCGAAAGCCGAAGAAATGGCTGCACAAGATAGTACAGCAACAACTGATGCGGCAAAAGCTAAGGCAGACGCAGAAGCCGAAGCAACAAAAGCCAAAGAAGACGCGGAAAAGGCTAAGGCAGATGCAGAAGCCGAAGCAGCAAAAGCCAAAGAAGATGCGGCAAAAGCTAAAGCGGATGCAGAAGCCGAAGTAGCAAAAGCAAAGGAAGACGCGGCAAAAGCTAAAGCGGACGCAGAAGCCAAAGCAGCAAAAGCAAAGGCGGATGCAGATGCGGCAAAAGCTAAAGCAGCCTCAGAATTAGATAAGTTGAAAACAAAACCTTTAGAAAAGGGACAAAATATCGTATTGAAAAACGTGTTCT
>JAHDHV010000082.1:12215-18499 GCA_020631155.1 Bacteroidota bacterium
TTGAAAACAAAACCTTTAGAAAAGGGACAAAATATCGTATTGAAAAACGTGTTCTTTGAAACCAATTCTTTTGACTTGAAGAAAGAATCTTATGTGGAACTGAATAAATTGGTTTCTATTTTGAAAAATAATCCGAACAGTAAGGTAGAAATTGGTGGACATACGGATAATAGAGGAGCAAAAGCTTTGAATGATAAATTGTCATCAAACAGAGCGAAAGCTGTACGTGATTATTTAGTTACCAAAGGCATTAAAGGCAATCGCTTGACCTCAAAGGGATATGGTTCTAGTAAACCTATTGGCAGCAATGATACGGAAGAGGGGAGAGCGCAAAATCGAAGAACAGAGTTTAAAGTATTGTAATATAGACGTAAGACGCAAGATACAAGATATAAGACTTGAGAGAATCAATTTTTATCAGTTATCAGTCTTACATCTTACATCTCAAATCTCATATCTTAAAAAAAGAAAACGATAAATTAATCAATAAAGCAATGAGCGAGAATTTTACCATGCCAGCTAGACATAAAACATGGAGCATACTATTGTTGATAGTTGGCCTGATACTCTGTGGCGTTGGCATATTTGCAAATTTAGACAGTCCAGCGAGAATATGGACGGCTTGGTTGTACAATAATTTTTTCTTTTTATCCATCGGCTTAGTCGCTACCTTTTTTATCGCTTCGCAAACATTGGGCTATAACGGCTGGTATGTGTTGATAAAGCGAGTAGCAGAAGGAATGATGATGTATGTACCCATTGGAGCTGTTTTGATGATACCAATATTAGTATTTGGTTTGCATGATATTTTCCACTGGACGCATAGTGAATTGTACGATCCAAATGATCCACATTATGATAGGATACTAGACAGTAAAAGCTTTTACCTAAATGTACCCTTCTTTTACGTGCGTTCTTTGCTTTACATCGTGTTATGGGCGGGTTTTGCTTGGTTACTTCGCAAAAATTCACTATTGAGCGACAAAAATCCCGATATTAAAGTATACAATCGCAGTAAAGTTCTGAGTTCTTTCTTTGTATTGGTATTTGGTGTATCAAGTTCTACCGCAGCATGGGACTGGTTAATGTCCATTCAACCACATTGGTATAGTACGCTTTTTGGTTGGTATTGCTTCATTAGTACCTTTGTTACTTGTATGGCAGTGATTATTTTATTCACTATTTACCTGAAAAAATTAGGTTATTTAAAACAAGTGAATCAAGAACACTTCCACGATTTAGGAAAATTGATGTTTGCCTTTAGTGTGGCTTGGGCATACTTATTCTTTTCGCAATTTATGTTGATTTGGTATAGTAATATTCCAGAGGAAACCATGTACTACAAGCTGCGAATTGAACACTATGACTACATCATGTACGCTTGCGTGATGCTTAATTTTGTAACTCCGTTCTTTGTATTAATTACAAGAGGAGCGAAGCGCAAAATGAACGTCTTGGCAATTGCTTGCATCATCATCATCTTCGGTCACTGGCTCGATTATTACCAAATGGCAATGCCTGCTGCCCTAGATGCTGCACACTTACAACCCGCAAGCATTGGTCTATTAGAAATCGGATTTGCTTTGGCTTATGTAGGTTTATTTACATTCATTGTATTTCACCAATTAGCAAAAGCCCCATTAATCCAAGAAAATCACCCATTTGTTCGGGAAAGTATGGTACACCATACGTAGGGCTTGGAGTTTGGAAGGTTATAAAGTTATAAGGTTGAAAAGTTTAGTTATTTGTGTTTTTGTTAAAAAAAGCAATAAAGACGTAACATATTAGGTATAGCTATTACGTTTCTGAGTGATGAGCAAAAACTATCTACATTATATCTTACGTCTTATATCTTATATCTTATATCTTATATCTTATATCTTGCGTCTATCCAAAAAAAAAACGAACCATTGAATTGATTTGCTGTTATATAACAACAAACTTTCAGAATATATTGAAAACAGTGAAAGTTGAGTTCGGAAAATTTTAACTGAAGTCAATTTTATAAACTTTGATATTCAACAATGTTAACAACAATATTAGGTTTAATTACCATCATTTTAATTCTGATTATTCTATTCCAAATTTCTAAAGCTAGTGAGATGCTCGCTACTTTGAAAGGGGAAGATAAGTCAATGAATATGGCGAACAAAGGCAATGCCCTGATGTTTATGCTATTTCTAATCTTTGGTTTAGTGGGTTCGGTATGGTCTACTTTTCATTATGCAGACCTGTTCTTGCCTGTTCCTTCCTCCGTACATGGTATTTGGCTTCGCAATATGTTTTTCTGGACATTGGTAGCAACGGTTCCCGTGTTCATCGTCACGCATATCGCGCTATTTTATTTCACCTATAAATACCAACATTCTAAAGATAGAAAATCGTATTACTATCCACATAATAACAAATTGGAGTTGATCTGGACGGTAATTCCTTCTATTGTATTGATTTTGTTGGTGTATGAAGGCATTAGAAATTGGTATAAAATTACTGGAGAGGCTCCCAAAAGTTCAATGATTGTTGAAGCAACAGCACAGCAGTTCATGTGGAATCTACGCTACTCTGGTGCAGATAATCAATTGGGTTCTAAGACAGTAAAAAACATTGGTAAAGACAATGGACTAAATGTACTTGGGCAAATTTGGACAGACGCTAAAAATCATGATGATTTCTTAGCAGATGAATTACATTTACCCATCAATAAACCTGTATTGGTGAAAATAAATTCCATTGATGTTTTACACAGTTTTTATTTGCCTCATTTTCGGGTAAAAATGGATGCAGTGCCGGGGATTCCTACACAATTCTGGTTTATTCCAACCAAAACAACCGAGCAGATGCGGCAAGAACTAGACGATCCGACCTTCAACTATGAATTGGCTTGTGCCGAATTATGTGGACAAGCGCATTTCAATATGCGTAGGGTAGTGGTGGTAGAGGAAGAAGCGGAGTTTGAAGCATGGAAAGCAAAGCAGAAAACTACTTATGCTAAAATTAAAGAGGCTGCCGCTGCCGAAAGTGGTACGGCTTCGGCAGCAGAGAAAGAGGACGAAACTAAAGAAATGTCTAGTTTATAATTCAGGAGATGGAGCGTGAGAGTTCGATAAATAGACTGTCTCATATCTCAAGTCTCAAATCTTATGTCTATAATAAAAAAAAACAACTCAATATAATAGCTTGATATGGCAGGTACGAAAGTAAAATTGGATACGCATACGGGGGCGCATGATCATCATCATGACGATCATCACGATCACCACCATGAGGAGACGTTTATTTCCAAATACATATTTAGCCAAGATCACAAAATGATTGCTAAACAATTCCTCATCACAGGGATTATATGGGCATTCATTGGGGTGATGTTTTCGGTGTTATTTAGGCTTCAATTAGCATGGCCAAATGAGAGTTTTCCAATTTTGGAAATGTTATTAGGAGGCTGGGCAGAAGGTGGAAAATTAGCTCCTTCTTTCTACTACGGTTTGGTAACGATGCACGGAACCATCATGGTATTCTTCGTATTGACAGCAGGTTTGAGTGGAACATTTAGTAACTTACTTATTCCACTACAGATCGGCGCGCGCGATATGGCATCGCCTTTCTTAAATATGTTGTCCTATTGGTTCTTCTTCGCGGCAGGCGTTGTAATGGCTATTTCCTTATTCGTACAAACAGGACCAGCAACAGGCGGTTGGACCGTTTACCCACCATTGAGCGCATTACCAGAAGCCAGCCCCGGCTCCGGCTTAGGGATGACCTTATGGTTATTCAGTATGGTATTGTTTATTGTTTCCTCTTTATTAGGAGGCTTAAACTACATCACTACTGTTTTAAATATGCGTACCAAAGGTATGACCATGATGAGAATGCCATTAACAATTTGGGCGTTTTTCTTCACAGCAATATTAGGGGTATTATCATTTCCAGTATTATTGTCAGGTTGTATTTTGCTATTATTTGACCGTTCATTAGGAACGAATTTCTACCTATCAGATATATTCATCGGCGGTGAGCCATTGGTTAACGCAGCAGGTGATTTGATGCAAGGTGGTAGCCCGATTTTATTCCAGCACTTATTTTGGTTCTTAGGACATCCAGAGGTATACATCGTAATTTTGCCAGCTATGGGTATGGTGTCAGAAGTCTTAGCAACCAACGCAAAGAAACCTATTTTTGGTTACAAAGCAATGGTATTATCTATCTTAGCCATCACCGTTTTAGCCTTCTTAGTTTGGGCGCACCATATGTTTATTTCTGGAATGAACCCGTTTGTCGGCTCAATATTCGTACTATTTACGCTATTAATTGCAGTGCCATCAGCCATCAAAGTGTTTAACTGGATCGCCACCATTTGGCGGGGCAATATAAGTTTTACGCCAGCGATGCTATTTGCCATTGGCTTTGTTTCCTTATTCATTTCTGGCGGTTTGACAGGTATTTACTTAGGTAACTCAGCATTAGATATTCCATTACATGATACCTATTTTGTGGTTGCTCACTTCCACATTGTAATGGGAATGGCAGCAGGATATGGTCTTTTTACAGGGGTATATCATTGGTTCCCGAAACTATTCAATGGCCGCATGATGAACCGAACACTAGGTTATTTCCACTTCTGGGTAACCTTCATCGGAAGTTACTGCATTTTTTGGCCAATGCACTATATGGGTATGACAGGTGTACCACGTAGATATTTCCAATTCGATACTTTTGAGACATTTAATGTTTATCAAGACTTAAATGTATTTATTACAGTTGCTGCAATTGTAGTATTCTTCGGGCAATTTTTATTTGTTATTAATTTCTTTTACAGTGCAGTAAAAGGACCAAGAATGAAAAACTTAAACCCTTGGAAATCAAATGCTTTGGAATGGACAACACCAATGAAACCCGGACACGGTAACTGGCCAGGTGCTATCCCATCCGTTCATCGTTGGGCTTATGACTATGGGAAAAATGGGCATGAGTTCATTCCTCAAGTTGTTCCAAATGGTGCCGTAGATACCAAAGAGAAAAATACAAAAGGCGCGCATTAATTAGATATAAGATAGGAGATATAAGATGCAAGACTTGAAATGAAATGATTAATGCTGTGATTTTTTAATTGCAAACAAACATATATTTCAACATCATAAAATCTAAAAGGCTAAACAGCTAACTTCTAATTTCTAAAGTCCAAAAATCCAAAAGGCTAAATATCTAAAAATCTAAACAAGGTGTTGTTACAAAAAGCAGAACAAATTACCATTGCTCAACTGATAGCTGCAAAATTGAAAGATTACGCAGTATTAGTAAAAGTCCGATTAAACTTAACGGTTGTTTTTTCGGCCGTAGTCGGCTATTTATTAGCAGTTGGTACAGAGGTTAATTTGTTAGCAATAGTTTATTTAGCCATAGCAGGTTTTGCAGTTACAGGCTCGGCTAATGCCATCAATCAGTTGTTGGAAAAAGACTACGATAAACTGATGAAGCGCACCAAAGACCGCCCTTTAGCTGCTAACAGAATGAACAATACAGAAGCGATTTTAGTAGCAGGTATCTTAGGTGTTGGTGGAATTGGGTTACTCTGGTATTATTTTGGCGAATTAACCGCCTTAATAGGGGCAATGTCGCTATTGAGTTATGCCTTTATTTATACCCCTTTAAAGCGAATTTCGCCTATAGCCGTATTTGTCGGAGCGATACCCGGCGCACTTCCGCCCGTAATCGGTTGGGTAGCAGCAACATCAGTATTGAGTTATGAAGCTTACATATTGTTTAGCATACAGTTTTTATGGCAATTTCCCCATTTTTGGGCAATCGGTTGGCTAGGCGCAGAAGAATATAGCAAGGCAGGTTATAAATTGTCTCCGAACAAAGATGGGCGCAATCAATATACAGCTTTTCAAATTTTAGTATACATCGCTTTTCTTATCATTGCAAGTATACTACCATTTTGGGTAAATTTAGTAAGCATAGTATCCGTTGTAGCAGCTATCATATGTGGATTATTGTTTTTTTATTGTGGCATTAATTTATTTAAAAAATGCGACAATAAAGCAGCCCTACAGTTGATGTTCGCATCAATCATCTATTTACCCGTTGTCCAAATCATTATGGTTTTAGATCGATTATTTTTGGTTTGAGAAAGTAACGACAATTTTAGTGATTGTTAATAGACTTGTTTGTCTTTATAGTTAAGTGTTTATATATTTGTTTAAAAAAAAAGTATTGTTGTAAATTTTAAAAAGGTACACAAATTAAGCAAGAAGTTTTTTTGGGTGTTAACTTGCTTTGTTTAGGGG
>JAHDHV010000083.1 GCA_020631155.1 Bacteroidota bacterium
ATTAAAAAAATAAAAACTTTAAAACCTTGTAACTTTGTAACCTTCCAAACTCTAAAACCTTCCTAACTCCAAAATGAAACCAAAATCATTTAAAATTCAACAACTCAATAATTTAAAAGCCATTCCAAAATGAGTAAATTATATCCTGCAAAACAAACGAATATTAATAGCTCCAAAAAGAAATCCAAGAAAAAACAGAGTTTGGGCGGTATTATCATCAGGTACTTTTTTCAAGGCTTGTTAATTTTAGCTCCCATTGTATTGACATTTTATCTGATTTTTTTCTTGCTGGCTTTCTTAGATCGCCTTATTCCCATTCCAATACCGGGTGTCGGCTTGCTCATTATATTAGGTTTTATTACAGGCATCGGGTTTTTGAGTAGCACCTTCTTATTCAAACCTTTTTTCCAGTTTTTACAGCAAATTCTACTTAGAGTTCCATTGGTTAAAATTATTTATACCGCCCTTCAAGACCTCTTTTCCGCATTTGTCAGTGATAAAAAGAAATTTGAAACCCCAGTTTTGGTCTATGTCAATAAAGAATCGGGCATTAAACGTTTGGGTTTTATTACTCAAGATGATATGGATGACTTTGAAACGGTGAACGAAGTTGCGGTTTACTGCCCCCATTCCTATAATTTTTCGGGAGATTTATTTATTGTTCCCAAAGAAAACGTAACTTTATTGGAAAATATCAGCTCTACCGATGCGATGAAATTTATTGTATCGGGCGGAATAGCAGGTTTAGAATCACAACGCGAGGAGGATAATACAGAAACTGATACCAAAGCTGCCATTTCTAATCCTGAAAAATGAGCTACTGAGACGAGAGAAGTGAGACTGGAGATTTGAGACTTAGTTTTTAAAGTAAAAAAAGAAATATGCTTTTCTAAGTTCTATTTGCTAACTTCTAAAAGTCTAAATAGCCAAAAAGCCAAATAAAATGAAAAAAATACAGTCTTTAAGATTTAAATACCTCTATGCCATCGTTTTTTTAGTGATGTTATTGGTAGGTAGTAGTTTATTTTTACAAAAAAAAGCACAAGCAAGCTGGGGATTTTGGGCGCATCAGCGAATCAACCGATTAGCGGTATTTACCTTGCCACCTGAAATGATTAAATTCTATAAGAAAAATATTGAATACGTTACAGAACACGCCATTGACCCCGATAAAAGACGCTATGCCTCAAAGGGTGAAGCCCCTCGTCACTATATTGATATTGACCATTATGGTGTATATCCCTTCGATTCGCTGCCGCGACAATGGGATGAAGCAGTGGAAAAATATACAGAAGATACGCTAAATGCCTACGGTATTGCCCCTTGGAATATTGAGCGTTTTACTCGAAAATTGACGCGCGCTTTTGAAGAAAAAAACACTAGGCGTATCCTACAATTGTCCGCCGATTTAGGGCATTACATCGGCGATGGGCATGTGCCTTTACACACAACCAAAAATTATAATGGTCAACTCACCAACCAAAAAGGCATACATGGTTTTTGGGAATCGCGCTTGCCTGAACTCTTTGGAGATGACTACGATTATTGGGTTGGAAAAGCACAATACCTTGATAATATCAATGAATACACATGGAAATTTATCTTAGAAAGTGCCTCGGCGGTAGATTCGGTGCTGGCGATGGAGCGACAAGTAACCGCCGAATTTGATACCGACCAAAAATATTGCTACGAACAACGGGGGGTAATAACGATGAAAACTTATTGCGAAGATTTTTCGGCGCGCTATGGCGAATTAATGGATGGCATGGTGGAACGGCGGATGCGAAAAGCTGTTTTAAGCGTGGGCAGTTTTTGGTTTACTGCTTGGGTCAATGCTGGCCAACCTGATTTGGATACCATAGAAGAGTGGGAGCTTAGTCAAAAAGAGGAAGAGAAAGATAAAGCTTTGGAAAAATTATTCAAAGAAGGAGCCATTAAGGGGCGAGAACATGGAAATTGATTTTGGGACTTCGGACTTTTCATAAATTTACACAAGCAAAATTTTATACAAACATAGTGCACACTTGTAGTGCTACCCAAAAAAAGCGAATGTCAATTTTTTACTGACATTCGCTTTTTTATTTCAAAAATAAAATCAAGATAAGTCTTAACGAGTACAATTAAAAATAGACATAAATGGAGTAAATTTACTTTCATTTATTGAAGAAAAACCAGCACTTTTAAAAGCCTTTTTCCAGACTTTACTTGAAAAAAAGTGCGTAAAACCAACAGAGAAAGCTGCAAAATTTGGAAGATCTCTTAAATGTTCTACCATAATTACTTTTGCCTCTGGCTTACATACTCTGTGACATTCTTTTAGAAATTCTACCTTTTCTTGTTCGCCCCTTATTTCGTGAACAGCTGATAGCATAAAAATTACATCAACCGATTGATCTTTTAAAGGTATGTGATTAGTTGCTATTTGTTGAGTGTTAGGATAAACTAAACTTACTTTTCGCGCACGTTTAATTGCTGCTTCAGTATGTTTTTCGGGATTGTAAAAATCAAATACTTTTAACTCTGATTTTGGAAAATGCTCTTTAATGATAAAGCTCGTTTCATCAAAACCTGCATTGATATTGATGATTTGATTGTTTGTTTTATCTGTCAGTGAGGTATCTTTTAGCCATTTGAATTTGTAATAGTCTGAAAAATCATATACATATGCAGAAACGATTAGGGGCATTAAAAGACCATAAATAAATGCACCTATAACGAGCCAATACAATAGACTTGGCCATTCAATGACTAAGTTGCTTAGGATAATCAGGGCTAAACCTCCTAAACCAATGAAATAGAAGTGTCTGTTAAAACTTAGGATATTTAAAACCCCTTGAAACTTCATTCGCTTTGTTTCCATAGTTCAATTTTACCTTTTTTCCAGTGATAGGGAATATTTTTAATAATGAACGCATTTGCTAATATAGGATTCTCAAAATCAAGTGTATTTAAAAAAGAAAAATCATAATCAATAATTCTTATAGGACTAGGTTTCCAGTTTTTTCTAACTCCTTGAATGATTAAAATTTCCTTTGTTTTTTCGTTGTAAGTAAAAGTAAAGGGTAACGGACCTGCAAACCGCCTTGCTTCTTTCCAGTTGGCAAAAGGGGAGTCAATGGGCAGGGAAACGCCATCTTCCTCTTTGTCAATGATAACTTTGAAATTGGATTTTATGGAATTAATTTCTTTTGCTTTTGTATGCTCAATTTGACTTATATCAGTTGTTGTATAATTATAATGTGTAAAAATATTGCCTGCAAATGCCATTCTTCTTTTATTCGTTTCAGATTTAAGAATATACAATCCTCGCAATATTTTCCCTGCACTATTAATGTATCGAACAAATACCCGATAGCCAATCAAAAAGAAGTCATTGCCAAAATATTCAGGCATTCCTTTAGGTCTTAGGTTTTTGGTTTGCACCATTGCAATCGCAACAAAAGCCCACTTATCTTTAAAGGTATCCAACTGTAAACATTCTGGTATCAAGTCTTGTACTTCCTCTTTTCGAACAGCAAATGTTAGCACAATAGAGCTTTCAAAATGAGCCTCAACAGCAAATGGATGGTTTTTTAGAGTGGCAAGCATACTTTGTTTATTGGGTTAATGAAATAGTTTTTTTATGTATGTGTGAAAAAAAATATCAACAGGTGATTTATTATTTCTACATTACTAAACTAATAATACAACATCATTAAACTATTTATGTTTGCTTTTTGAGAAAAAAATATTATATAAAGTCAATGGCAGTAATTTAAGTATAAATAATTGATAGACAGGATATTAGCATGTTGATGTGTTATGTCCTTGTTGTTATCCTACATCATAAATCAAAAAAACCATTCTTCTTATACAAGCACCAATTTGTATAAGAAGAATGGTTTTTTATATAAAACTACAGTGATTAGATTTTATACTGTCTTATATCTTACAATTTTAGTTGTGATCGTGATCATGTGAATGATTGTGACCACTATGATCATGCGAGTGATTATGACCGCTATGATCATGTCCATGATTGTGTCCGCTATGATCGTGATTATGACCGCTATGGTCGTGTGCTTTTGGAGCAGGTTTGTTGGGAGCCTCAGTTTTGGCAGCAGGTTTTGCTGGTGCTTCGTTAGTAGTACTGCTATTACTTTGACAAGCTGCAAAGCTCAAAACAACAGCTACGGCTAGTATACTCGCGCAATATTTTATCGCTGATTTCATTGGAATGATTTTTATTGAAAAAAAGATAGATTAAGAGACAATGATACACATTTTTTAGAAAAAAAAGGATTTTACTTTGTTAAAATAAAGGACTACCTAAAAATAAACACAAAACACACATAAAGACGCAAAATTTTGCGTCTCAGCAAATCCGAAATCTGGATCATACATCCACAAATCACTGGTCTACTAATCACGAATCCACGATTTTCCTACCCAATTTTTGTAATCCCTTCCAAATAATATCTAAATCGGTATTGGTATGATAATCCCTTGCGTAGAGTAAATTAAGGCGATAAATGGTAGAGGTATCATAGGAGAGGCTAGGGGAGAGGCTGTCAAGGGGCGATAAAATGCCCTTGCGAATTGGCGGTAGTTGATGTTGGGCAGGGCTATTGGGCATATCGGCATAGCCTACCCAAGATAATTGTCCAATAAGTACTTTTAAACAGTTTTTTAACAAACCAATGCCATCATTGACCCAAAAAAATAAAATAGGAGAAAAAACTAAAAAAATGATGCTTAAACAAAGGTCTACTACACGTTTATTGCGAAGAAAATGAGGTTTTTGTAAATTTAAATTAATGTCAATCGTATATAAGTCGCCTGCCGTATTTTTAGAATTACTGCCGATAATCGTCAAACTTTCCTGTGGCACAATTTTATAATCCAGCGACTGCCCAATATCAATCATAAACTGTATAATCTGCTGCGAAGCAAGGTCTTTAGCGCAAAAAATTAACTCCTCTAATCGGTAAATTTCCACCACCTCACGCAGTTGATGCAGATTGCCCAAAAAAGACAAATTTGTTCCAGAAACATGGGCTTCACTGCTCGCTATTTCCTCACTATTTGCCTGCACATAACCAATAATATCCAAAGGCACACCAGCCTGAAACAGCAGACTTTGCACCCGTTTACATTCCGTTTCATTGCCCACAATCACCGCCCGTTTTTTATGACTGCCCTCAAATTTGAGGTTGCGATGTTGCAGAAAATGCCGTAGTATGCGAATGCCAACCAGCGAAAAAATAGCCCAAACTGCCCCGACTACTATCATTCCTCTGGAAAAGCGATAACTTTCTGGCAGAAAGCCATAAACAGCCGATATAATGATGGTACCCAACAAAATACCACGCACCGATTTGGAGATGCGAAGCGGTTTATCATAGCCCCCACTCAGAAAAACCGTAGACAGCCAGATCACAATATACAAAGGCACATTGACCAGCATATATTCCATTGGATAGGTGAGGTGTTCGGCAGCTTTTAGGTTTTTTTCAAAAAAATCTTTGATCAGCCACATGCCTGTGTACAAAAAACTCGCATCTAATAGCGGCATCGCAATTCGCTGTACAAAACCACTGAAAATGCTGAGGGCTGCCTTAAAATAAATGGCAAGATAAATACCAATAATGTAGAGATTTGCCTTTCGTCCGCTATAGTGTTTGCGCGCAAAAATAATCATGGCATTGTAGAACATGCGCCAGTAGTTTAGGCTGCCTTTTTTGGTGCTTTCTCCTTTATAATGAATGATTCGTGTATGTGGAAAATAGTAATTTTTGTAGCCTTCCAAAATGACGCGATAGGATAAATCAATGTCCTCGCCATACATAAAAAAGGTCTCGTCCAATAGCCCAATTTTGTCCAAAACAGAACGCCGCAACAGCATAAAAGCCCCTGATAAAACCTCAATTTCTTGAACTTCGTTTTCGGCTAAATGACCGAGATAGTAATAATTGAAATGCTTGGATTGAGGAAAAAGCGCGCCTAAGCCCGACATTTTGTAAAAAGCAACCAATGGGCTAGGCAAACCGCGTTTTGATTCGGGAAGAAAATTGCCTTTGCCATCATACATTTTGACACCCAATGCACCGCCTTTAGGGTGTGCGTCCATGAAGTCAATAATCTGTCGGAAGGTATCTTCTTCTACCACCGTATCGGGATTTAATAATAAAACATACTCCCCCCGCGACTGTCGGATGCCTTGATTATTGGCAACAGAAAAGCCCGTATTTTCTTGATTAGCAATGAGTTGTACTTCTGGAAATTTGCGCCTAACCAATTCCACCGAACCATCCACCGAATTATTATCTACCACAATCACCTCTACAGGCAAGTCCTTCGCTGCTTTCCGCACCGACAAAAGGGCTTGCTCCAAAAAGTATTTTACATTGTAATTGACGATAATAACGGATAGCTTCACAGTAGGTTTGATGACTTTGTTTTTTAGTGATTTGTTGAGACACAAGATTTTGTGTCTTTACAGACTTGTGATTCATACACAATGAACGATTCTTAAATCTTACATCTTGTGTCTTAAATCTTAAATCTTACATCTTGTGTCTTAAATCTTAAATCTTACATCTTGTGTCTTAAATCTTTTTACAATAAACAACCAAAGATAAAGTAAATTGAAGGAATTTTGAATTGTTGGGTTGTTGAATTTTTGAATTGTTGAGTTTTGTTAATGTTATGTTAATGGTAATGGCGGACTTGCCTGTCTCTTTGTAAAAGGTTTATATTGGAATATTAAGTAAGTAGACAAAATTAAATAACTATTAGATTTGTTAGAAAATATTGATAGTGATTGAATTATCTCCCGTCTCATGTCTTAAATCTTATGTCTAAGTACTTACTCAACAAGAATTGTTTTTAAAAGCCTTCAAAGATGCATAATTTTACTTATCATTTTGGATTAATACTGATTGTTTTATTCAATTTTTCTGCTTGGTCGCAAACTGAGACGACTAGAGAATTGCCTTACAGTTTTACAAATCAACTAAAGAAAAAGGTGCCAAAAGCGGAAAATTTTGAAGTTAGCGATAGTGCTTGGGCGGCTTTCAAAAAAAAGAATCAAATAGGTGGAGTATATAAAAAAGGCATGTGGAAAAATGTAAATTACAATGCTGAACATAAAGGTGTTTGGGATACGCTAAATGATGGGAGCAAGGTTTGGCGAATGGCGATTACTTCTAAAGGAGCGAAGGGAATTACCTTAAAATTTAGTGATTTTTATATCCCCAAAGGTGGTGCTTTTTATGGTTATACCGCAGATAAAAGCTTTGTAATTGGGCCTGTTATAGAACCTAATTCTTTTTTTGATGATAAAATGAACTTATATCTTTCCAGTATTCCTAGTGATTTTATTATTTTGGAATACAATCAAACTGCTGAGGTAAAAGATACCCCAAATTTGCATATTCAGACGATCTGGCATCGAATAAGCGATTTACCCTATGGTTATTTGCACCAACTTCCCAAAGAACTGCCTATTTACCAACTTTATTCAAAAGAGCTTAAAGAGAGGAGAACTAAAACGGCAATAAAATATGCAAATGTTGCGTATGAAACAACACAGGCACCTCAATATAATACAATAAAACATGGTATATGGGATACATTAAAGAATGGGGATAGAATTTGGCGTTTGGGTGTGCAGGTAGACTTTGACTATGCTAAGGCTATTACTTTTGATTTTTATAAACCAATTATTCCAGAGGGAGCACATATTTCTATTTATACTCAAAACAAAACTATTGCTAGTTACAGCCGTTTTACGCAAAAAAGTACTTATTCCAATTCTGTAGGTCAAAAAGTAGCTTTTTCTCCAAAACAAGTCTATATTATAGAGTACTATGAACCCTTATCAGTAATTGGACAAGGTAAAATAGAATTGACTTATTGTAGATTAAAACTAACTGCCAAACCAATACAAATAGATAGATAATTTGGAACATTAAATGCCAAGCACTATTTTTTTTGTAAAATCTAAAAATCTAAAAATCTAAAAATCTAAAAATCTAAAAATCTAAAAATCTAAAAATCCAAAAGTCCAAAAGTCCAAACAGCTACCCCCCCCTTTCCAACTCCTCACACTTTTCCAATAGCCACTCTCGATCTTCCAAAGATGGCGTTTGTTGAATGTCTTTTTTTAATTTGGTGATTATCTCATGTGTTGTATTTGGATCATAAAGTAGTTTATATATTTTGCTTAATATCCTTGCAAACTGTTGATGTGCTTCTTTAAAAGAAGGAACGATCTGTTCTTTAGTGTGTAAAAATGTTTTAAAGGCTGCTAAATGCGCTTCTAATAATTCACCTTCGCCTAGTTCATACAAATTTTTTGCAAATAAATTTCGTTGATCAATATTGTCGTAAACATCGCTAAATTCAAAGGCATGTAGCAGTTGCCAAGCTTCGGTATGTTTTTTTTGGTAAAAATAAATGGCTGCTTGACAGTAATTCAATACATTTTCTTTGATCTGCTCATTCAAACTGTGTTGATAGTCTTCGACAAACCGAACCGTCCAATTGACTTCACCAACTCTGAGGGCAGCACGCACAATATTGGTAAAATGCCGATAAGGAGTCATTTGTCCATTGACCATAAGTATCTGTTTGTTCAACATTTTTTGATACAGTTCAAAAAATTCTTTTAAATAACTGCTTTGCCCCTGCCTAGATTTTTGACTACAATAATTGAGTGCAACCGTATAAAACTGCCTCCATTCGCCTGTTGCAATGCTGTTGTCTTGTTCGTATTCATTAAAATGTTGTTTTAAAGTATGGAAATGGTAGTCATTTTCTGCATAATGCAACAACAACACAATTTGATGCCATAAAGTAAGTATCGGAACATCCTTAAAATCGTAAGTTGCGAGTTCAGTTAGCGTTTTTTCAATTAAAGGCAGCATTTCGGTATCTATTTGCCTTGCAATAAACTGCCTGTTAAGCGCACTTGCACAGTAGCGCAATTTGCAAAAAATAGTATAAATATCTAATTTTTTAAAAATATCAGATACGGTACTTTCTTTAAGTCTGCCCTGAGCAATAATAGCAGAAGTATGTTTGAGTTCGGCAATTCTGAAATCGTAGTGATAATGCTCGACACCGCGAAGGGGCGACTGCTGCAATTGCTTTTCAGTGTGCTGTACTCGGCGATTGAAAAAATGAACGGCTCGGCGTTCGATAAGGTAATACAATAACAACAAATCCTTTTGTGTCTGATCCTGATTGTAGCTTTCCTGCGCCAAGAAATTTTCTACTAGAGCTAAAAAAATAGATAATAAATTTTTCCAAGCTTGATTTTGAAATTTTTTTCTACCAAAAACAGCAGCAAATCCGCGCTCATCGGTCAATTGTGTAGCATTATCATAAGTAGGATGAAATTTTTTCAACCATTGAAGTAAGCTAATGATTTTTTTATTGCTGTTAAAATAAGGAGATTGCACATATCGCTCCAATTGCTTTAACTCATTCTTAGTCAAGAGTTTAAGTAACTGAATGGCTTTTCTATTCTGCATATTCATTTCATTTTTAGCAATTAGTAGCTAAAATAACATTTTTTATTACTTTTTTTAGAAAAAATAAGGCGATAAATGTTTGATTATGAAGGTTTTTTTATTTAAAAAAAATAATTAAACAAGCTAAAAAAAATAGTACTTTGGGTTAATATACTTTTTTTTAACCATTGGTATTTGCGTTAATTTTGTGATTGTGAAAGGAATTAGAAAAACAATGGAAATCATTCTACCGAAAATCATAAATCACTTTTAAGCCAAAAAAATTAGACACATGAAAACAAGATTTTTTACCTTACTCAGTATCCTCATCGCCCTTCTTTATAGCTTACCTATTTTTGCACAAGTAAATGAAGATGATTCCATAAGATTAGTTACCTTCTATGAGCGCACTAATGGCGACAATTGGAACAACAATCAAGGCTGGTTAACGGCCGAAGTGTCCGAATGGTATGGCATCACTGTTAATGAAGAAGGCCGCGTCTCCATGATGCAGTTGTCCAATAACCAATTATCAGGAGATTTAGATGATCTAAGGAATGTTTTACCAACAGCTCTTATTGAATTAGATTTATCCAATAACAGTTTACAGGGTAAATTCGATGCTTGGTATCCCCGTTTATCAGAATTGGAAATCCTCCGAATTAATAACAATCAACTCACCTCCGCAGGAACAGGACCTACTTTGGGAGAAATGCGGAAATTACGAATTTTTAATGCTTCCGATAATCAGTTGGCGCATGAATTTCCAAATATTATTAGCAGAAAAATTGAAGAAATCAGTTTGAGCAACAATAAGTTAGGCGGTTCTATTCCAGATTTTAGAGATTTTAAAAACCTAAAAAGTTTACATATAGATAATAACTACTTTTCACATGCAACAGATGGCATTTCTTTACCTGCTCATATTGAACATGTGAGTTTAGAAAATAATCGCTTTAATTTTCAAGATATATGGTCATTAACAAATGCTCTTTCCTTATCAGAAACCCAAGTAAGTTATGCTCCACAAAAGCCATTTCCCTTAAATTTAGATACTTATAATCAGTTGTATATTGATTGTAGGCATGGATATCAGCACTCTGCAAAGGTTTATCGCAATGGTTTTTTGTATGAGGACATAACCGACCATTGCGGCATTTGGCTGACCGAATCAGGCAATTACCAAATTAAAGTAACCCACGAAACACTGACCAATCCAGATGTATTGTCGCAAAATTTAATCCTCGAAAGCAATACCCTAAATGTTGACCTTAGCAATCCACATATCGTTGATTCGGTTACTTTGGTGAATATTTACCAGACAATGGGTGGCGAAAATTGGCATGAAATCTACACCAGTACTTGGCTGCAAACGCCACTTGAAGAATGGGCAGGGGTGGATATGCATAGTGGTGGAAATGGTGTAAAACGCGTTACGCTTATAGACTATACAGAAACTCCTGCTCCTATGGTTGGAGCCTTGCCTGCGTTCAATTTCAATAATTTAGAATCTGTGATGTTTCGGGATAATAATATAACAGGACCTTTGCCAAAACTTCCTGAAACCATCATAAACTTTCGCGCCAATAACAACCATTTGCAAGGCAATTTAGAGGTGTTCAATAATATGCCTAATTTAGAATCTATTTTTTTAGTGCAAAATGAGTTTTCTGGATTTTTACCCACTTTAGAAGGTTCTCCCAAAGTCAATAAGATATCATTAGACCACAATCATTTTACTGGAAATATTCCTGAAGCATGGAATGACTTGGGGGACTTGGATGAAATTAACTTAATGGGTTGTAATTTGAGTGGTAGTATTGCTTTAAACGAAATGCCCCAACTTAGGAACGCTAATTTAAGAGGCAATCGCTTTACAAAAGTCGAAACGGATTTTACGCAGTTTCCGAATTTGGAAAGTATGGAGTTGAATAGTAATGACTTGACTTTTGACGGTTTAGAGCAAAATGCCAGCTTGCCAGATTCCATTTTGAGATATGAGGGACAGGAACCATTAAACATTAATTACGATGCCAATGCAGGCAAATTATTTGTAGCTGCTGGAGGTACGCCTAGTAATAATAGTTATACTTGGACTTTGAATGGTGATACAATAGCCCAAAATGTAGGCGACAGCACTTTAGCCATTACAGAAGCAGGAAGGTATCGTGTGTGGGTTACCAATAGTGTCGTTACCAAAGATAGTTTGACCGCTGTAGCAGAGACCGAAAATCAGTACTTAATATTAAGTGCCCAAGCTGATATTAATCCTTCAGATTGTTGGGCGCAAGATGTATTAACGCTTCATGCATTGGTTAATAAAACTGGTAGTATTCACTCGTGGAATAATGGCGCAGATACCACATGGTTTACCGATAAACCCATGAATGAATGGACAGGTATTACGATGAGTGAAGATGGCTGTAGCATACAAGCTTTGTATTTGGGAGGTATAGGCTTAAATGGTATCCTACCTTACCTCAATTTTAGCGATCTTCGCCATTTAAATATAGGTGGCAATCCAGAACTACAAGGTACTTTAACGATTGAAAATATCACTTCTCTGGAAACATTAACAGTGGGTGGCACAAAATTATTTGGCACACTACCAGACTTTTCTAAACTGCCCAATTTACAAGGATTCTCTGCGGTTGTCAATGATTTTTCAGGTGAAATTCCTTCTCTTGATGGGCTAACACAACTCACTCAATTTGAAATTTACTGCCCCAATATAACAGGTGAAATTCCGAGTTTAGCAGACTTATCTAGTTTAGAAAACTTAATGATTTCAGGCACTCAAATTACGGGTTCTATTCCCGATTTAAGTCATATGACTAATTTGGAAAATCTCCAGTTTGAAAATAACGAACTAAGTGGGCAAACCCCTGATTTATCTACTTTGAACAATTTACAACACATCAATTTTTCTAATAACTACTTTAATTTTGATGATTTACGGGAAAATGTCGTCAATTTAAAAGATAAAAACATCACCTCTTGGAAATATGCACCACAAAAGCAAATTGAAATACATTGTGATGAGCAGATGCTTTATGTAAGTGAGGGTGATATTGGTGGAAATGAGGAAGAAAATACCTATACTTGGATATGGGAATTGTTTGACGAAGAAATACAAGTTGGTGGAGATAGCTCTTTTGTAACTGTTGAAAATGGTGGCTGGCATAGATTAGATGTGACCAATAGCATTGTTACAAATCCAGACAATTCCGACCAAAATTTGGTATTAACAGGCTGGTATTCCGTTCAGCAAGTGGAGGATTTTTGTAAACAGTGTCCCATCAAAGCACATTTTTTAGACCTACCCAATGAAGCCGTTTTATGTGAAGGCAATACCATCACCTTCAATGCTCCCCAAGGCATGGAATCTTACATTTGGGATTTCAACGGCGAATTTATCAGCGAAAACAACAGCGTAGACATCACAACAGAAGGCTGGTTACATTTAGGCGTTTTAGACTCCTGCGGAAATGCCGATATTGACAGCGTACAAGTGCGTTTTGGCAATGACTTAGAATGTGGCTGTATTGGTGAAGATTGCGTTTGGCCAGGAGCTATCAACAAAGATGGAGTCGTGAATCACTACGATTTAATGGGCATTGGTTTTGCCTATGAGGAAACAGGGCCAAGTCGTTCAAATGCCTCACTTAATTTTGAAGGGCAAGCCGCCGAAAATTGGATGGGCTCATTTGCTGAAACAATGGAAGGCTTTGAAGGCCGCAATCACAAGCACGCTGATTGTGATGGTAATGGAGTTATCAATCGCGATGATGTGGCGGGCATCAAAAAAAATTACCAGCGCATTAAGGGAAAAACAGGCGCAGGGCTATCGAAAATTCAGTCAGGTGGCACCCCTATTTCTGTTGAAACAGCCAAGCCAATTAATTTAGGCAACGGACAATGGCAATATGACTTTTCCATCAATTTAGGCAATATGGAGCAATCCGCAGCAGGGGTTTATTTCTTTGCCTTCTCCTCACATATCGTTTTTGAAGGAATGGAGGGAGATATACTTCATATTGGAACACCCGAAGTTAGTTACAATGATTCTTGGCTAGGTGCTTTGGAGGACAATATGATTGCCTTAGATACCTTTTTTATGGGGGAAAATCGCTTTGATATTGCGGTTACAAAAATTGATAAACAAGGGGAAAATGGCTTTGGAACTGTGGCAAGAATTAGTGATGTGATAGAAGTAGGGCCTTTATTGAAAACAGCTGATGCAGAGCCGCCTAAAGTAAAATTATTGTTGTCAGAAATTGCTTTATTATCTAAAGATGGGAAAATACAAGATGTAGAAATTGATGATAATGAAGATACAACGACCTCAAACACAATCATCAATCAACTGCCTTTACAAATGGGCGTTTACCCAAATCCTGCAAGCAGTACAAGCACTATTTCCTTCGCCTCAACCCCCGAATTACCCAATACATTACAACTTACTTTATCCAATGTCATTGGTCAAACAGTATGGCAAGGAGCGTGGACTAAGCAAATGAAAACAACAGCCTTAGAGGTGCAATATTTATCCGAAGGAATATACTTTCTTCATGCAATAGGCACAGCATCAAATGGCAAGCAATATGTTGGCAATCAAAAAGTTATGGTTAAAAGATAATAGTTTTGACAAGTTAGTATTTTGCTTTTGTTTGTACTGTGTCAAAGGGTATTTACAAGCTTGTTTTCATTGTGTCTTGATTCCCGTTTTTTTCTTTTTTCTTTCACAAATATAAATGAACACAGCAACTAAGCAAAAGCGTTAAGGGGTAGTAACTGCGGAAGTTACTGCCCCTTTTATGTTTTTAGAATTGAGATGATTCAAATTTTAGAGTTTGGAAGGTTTTAAGATTTTCTACTCCATTCGTAATTCATAATTAAAATAATATGTTAGATAAATTAAAATCTACCTTTTCCATTCGGCGACAAATCAAAAGCTTTGCTTATGCTTTCAAAGGCATTGTTTATGTAATGAAAAACGAAAGCAATATGCACATTCACCTCATAGCAGCGACTTTTGTTATCATTGCTGGCTTTGTTTTTGGTGTATCCCTTATGGAGTGGTGTGTACTAATTATTGCCATTACGATGGTCATTGTTGCGGAAACCATGAACACCAGCCTTGAACTGTTGACTGATTTGGTTAGCCCTGATTATCATCCATTAGCAGGCAAAGCAAAAGACGTTGCAGCAGGGGCGGTTACTCTAGCAGCTATCGGCGCAGCCATCATTGGATTAGTGATTTTTTTGCCGAAAATTTTTTGGTAGAAGTTAGCGATTTAGCCTTGATAAATTCAATAACGCTGTAATTTTACAAGTCAAATTGCAACTTTTACACCTATTTACAGTAAGTAAATTTGAGGGAGTTAGGAACCATATTTCCAATTCTGCAATTATACACTTACCTTTGCAGCCGATTTGAGGGAGATATACATATTTAAGTAAAATAAAAAAACACTTTTTTAAGGTAAAATATTGACAACCAATATTTTAGAATAATGGCTTGAATAGCTCAAACGTGTTTGGTACTTAAATGGTGTTTATTCCGAATGACCAACTAAACCATTGTTAAAATCCAAAAACTATTTTATAGGAAGATATAAGAGTTAAGATATAAGATGTAAGAGTTGTTAAAATGTAATAATTTTTTTATTAAAGTCTAAAATCTCATGTCTCATGTCTCATGTCTCATGTCTCATGTCTCATGTCTATTAAAGTAGTTTTATTTTTTAGAAAAAAGATATGCAGTTACGAAATATTGCCATTATTGCCCACGTAGATCATGGCAAAACAACCCTAGTTGATAAAATGTTGATTCAAGGTCAACTATTTAAAGCCCACGAAACGCCGGGCGAACTGATCATGGACAACAACGATTTGGAGCGTGAGCGAGGCATTACCATTTTGGCCAAAAACGTTTCCGTTGTGTATAAAGATGTGAAAATCAACATCATTGATACCCCCGGTCACGCCGACTTTGGCGGAGAAGTGGAGCGTGTGCTTAATATGGCAGACGGTGTTTTACTATTGGTAGATGCCTTTGAAGGACCGATGCCACAAACGCGATTTGTTTTGCAGAAAGCCATTTCGCTAGGGCTAAAACCGATTGTGGTTATCAATAAGGTAGACAAAGAAAACTGCCAGCCTGACGAGGCGCAAGAAGCAGTATTTGACCTGATGTTCAACTTAGGAGCAACCGAAGAGCAACTAGATTTTCCAACTATTTTTGGCTCCGCAAAATACGGCTGGATGTCTGATGACTGGGAAGAACCAACCGATAACATTATCCCACTGTTGGATTGTATTATTGAACAAATTCCACCACCTACCATTGAGCAAGGAACACCGCAATTGCAAATTACCTCCCTTGACTATTCTGCTTATATCGGCCGAATTGCGATTGGTCGCCTTTTTCGAGGCAGCTTGAAAAACAATATGAATGTCGCTTTGGTAAAACGAGACGGAAAAGTACAACGCTCGCGAATCAAGGAACTGTACGTATTTGAAGGCTTAGGCAAACGAAAAGTGGAACAGGTAGAAGCAGGCGAAATCTGTGCGATTGTGGGGATTGAGGGCTTTGAAATTGGCGACACCATTGCCGACTACGAAAACCCCGAAGGCTTGAAACCTATTGCTATTGATGAGCCTACTATGAGCATGTTTTTTACGATCAATAATTCTCCATTTTTTGGGAAAGAAGGCAAATTTGTTACCTCTCGCCACCTTAAAGACCGTTTAGATAAAGAATTAGAAAAAAACTTAGCCTTACGAGTGCAGCAAACAGGCTCTCCCGACTCTTTTAATGTATTCGGTAGGGGGGTACTGCATTTATCGGTATTAATAGAAACCATGCGCCGCGAAGGATATGAGTTACAAGTTGGTCAGCCACAGGTACTTATCAAGCAAGTTGAGGGTAAAAAATGCGAACCTATCGAAGAATTAACCATTGATTTGCCCGAAAATATGTCAGGTACAGCCATTGATATGGTCACCAAACGGAAGGGCGAAATGGTGTCTATGGAAGTGAAAGGCGATAGATGTATATTGGAGTTTTTGATTCCTTCACGTGGCATTATTGGTATGAGAAACGAACTATTGACCGCTACCGCAGGCGAAGCCATTATGTCACACCGCTTCAAAATATACGCACCCTTCAAAGGCGAAATTCCAAGACGACAAAACGGTTCGCTCATAGCTGGGGAAACAGGAACAGTGATTGCTTACGCTTTAGATAAATTGCAAGAGCGAGGTAAGTTTTTTGTAGAACCCGGAGAAAAGGTATACACAGGACAGGTCGTAGGCGAAAATTCAAGAGGCAATGATTTGGTCATTAAAGTCAACAAAACCAAGAAGTTATCCAATGTGCGGGCAGCAGGCTCAGACGATAAAGCGAAGATAGCACCGCCCATTAAATTTAGCCTAGAAGAAGCCCTAGAATACATCAACGACGATGAATACGTAGAGGTCACCCCCGAATCCATCCGCCTCCGCAAAATTTATTTAGACGAAAACGATAGGAAACGGAAAACGAAAGCTTGATTTTTTAGATGGGAGATTTGAGACGTGAGATATGAGATTCTTTAAATTAAAAATTAAGGCTTGTCTTTTGTTGTGATAGCAAAAGACAAGCATTTTTTTTTAAAAAAACCATTCGTAATTTCTAATTCGTAATTCGTAATTAAATTAACTCTCCGCCATCGCACATTCCCATTTCCAAGCAGTGAGCATCATTTCGTCCAAGCTGTATTGGGTTTCCCAACCGAGTATGTTTTTTGCCTTATTATTATTGGCAAATACTTTGACGACATCGCCTGCTCTGCGTTCACCAATGCGGTAGTTTAGGGCTTGTTCGCTTACCTTTTCAAAAGATTCGATGACCTCTAATACGGTAACGCCATTGCCTGTTCCCAAATTAAATACGTCAATTTTTTCTGTATTTCTTCCTGATAATAAATGCTGTAATGCCTTTGTATGAGCATTGGCAATGTCCATGACGTGAATGTAATCGCGAATACAGGTGCCATCGCGAGTGTCGTAATCATTGCCAAAAACGGTGAGTTGCGCGCGCTTGCCGATGGCTGTTTGTGTGATATAAGGCACCAAATTTTCGGGTTTTTCCTGTCGCTCGCCGATATGCGCCGAAGGATGCGCGCCAACAGGATTAAAATAGCGCAATAAAGTGATTTGTGTAGGGTGTGCTTTGGAAAAATGCTGCAAAATATCCTCGCCCATTTGCTTGGTATTGGCATAAGGCGATTCCGCTTGTTGCAATGGCGTTTGTTCTGTAACGGGTAGTTCTGTAGCATTTCCATACACAGAACAGGAAGAAGAAAATACAAAATAAGGCGTTTGATGAGCAGCCACACAACTCAACAAATTTAATAAACCATTGATATTATTCTGGTAATATAACAAAGGATTGCCTACCGATTCGGGAACGGATTTATAAGCAGCAAAGTGGATAATCCCTTGAATATCAGGATGTTGTTCAAAAACGGCTTGTACAGCAGGCAAATCGCAGAGGTTGACACAATGATTGTGCACCGCCTTGCCCGTTATTTTTTGTACCCCTTCCAATATGCTATCTTCAGAACGGGAATTATCATCCAAACAGACAACCTCAAACCCATTTTCCATTAAATCTACCAAAGTATGTGAGCCGATATAGCCACAGCCACCTGTTACTAATATTTTCATATGCTAAATTTAATTACGAATTAGCAATTACTCGTTCCGAATTTTTTAAAAAACTAACTTCTATTATCTGATTGATTTCTAACATCAAAGCAGCTAAAAGTCCAAAAATCCAATTTCTAAAATCTGTTCTTCAACATTTTGACAAATAAAGGGAAAACTTTGTAACTTTACAAACCTAAGTAGTTAGTCAACGTTAAAATGACGGGTTGATGTTGAGTGATTTTTGTT
>JAHDHV010000602.1 GCA_020631155.1 Bacteroidota bacterium
CACTAGGACAGACTTACCAACTAGATTTAGATGCCTGTCACATTTATTTATCCAATATTAGTTTGGTAAAAGCAGATGGTACAGAACAGTTACTTGAAGATGTAGTATTGTTTGATTTTCAAAGCACAAATATAATCACCAATATTTCAGAAGGTGACTATACAGGCTTTAAAGTAGGTGTTGGTTTAGATGAAATACTAAATGAAAGCGACCCTAATGTATTTGATCCCGGACATCCTTTGAGTTATGCTAATAATACCCATTGGAGTTGGGCGGCAAAATACAAATTTGTTATGCTTGAGGGCAAATCAGGCACCGATTTAAGCAGTACTTTTGCCTATCACTTAGGCGCAGATGCCCTATATCGAGCGATTGATATTTCGCAATCTACAAGCATTAGCAATACCGAAACGACTATTTTGACGCTGAATATTGACTTTGATAAGGTTTTTGAAAATATTGACTTTACTGAAGAAAAATTAACCCATACCAATGACAATATGCCTTTGGCAGAAAAAGTAATGAATAATTTTTCTGGAGCTTTATCAGTGGAGTAGGGGGGATATTATTTTAATTGACTCAATTTGACTAATTCGCTTCTAAATTTACGAACCCTTGTTGCTAAATTATCGCCTGCATCTGTTATTTTTTTTGATGGACTAGATATAGATAGTTTTGAAATTCTGGATTTAATAGCCATTCTGCCATAAAAAAAACGCCACTTTTGGCTGTTGATTTGTGCAGCAAACCAGAGCATTTCATTTAATGTCATTCGATATTTAGGCAATAAAACACGCACCGCACTACCACCATTGCCACGCGCCATAAATTTCCAAGGTTGTAGATATGCCTGTCCAAAAGCAGTGACGCTAATACCGCCTGTCTGAATGACTTCGGTTTCCTCCTCATGTACCAAACCAACAATACTATTCATGCTATCGCCACTCGAAACAAAGGGACAATTACCTGCCAAATAGTTTTTAATACCAATAGATTTTGGGGTGAACACTTTGAAAAAAAAGTCCACACTTTCAGACTTATCATACACTAAATCAGGAAGTTGTGACCATTGTTCAACAAAGTTATCCAATACACTGTCTGCTAAATCTGGTAAATTAACGACCGCTTTGTAGATAGAGTAAATCAATGCTTCTTGATGTTGATCTATTTGTGCAGGAGTTAATTTGGCTTGTAAAAGCCACTGTTGAGGGCTAAACTCTTGACCATCCGTAATTTGTTTGCCTTTGATATAAGAAACTAAAGGAGAAATGATTTGTTTGTTAGCTAAAAATTGTTGGAAAGCATCTAAAATAATTGGTAGTTGAGAGCCTGATATGGGTATTCTTTTTCCTTTTGATTTTTCAAAGCCATCATTCCATATTCTAGCCATAAATACAGTTGACAGTGGGTTTTGTGGAATATGTGCTTGAAGAATTAAAATAGAGGATGGGGCTGCTGTTGGGTAAAATAAATCTTCTGGTAGGGAAATAACGCCTAAAATGCTGTGGTTTCGTGTTAATTCTTTTCGCCAAGCGGCATTAGCGGCATCTGCAAAAATTCCTGCTTTGACAACAACTGCGAGTAAACCTTCTGGTTCTAAACAGTTGATACTCAAATTAATAAAATCTCTTTCTGGTTCTCCTGCTTGCGAGAATGGCGGATTTAGATAAGCTCTTGTAAATTGACCAAATATTTTTTCTTCTAATTCTTTTGTAAAGCAACTTTGATTTTCAATATGACTTTTACCATCTCCTCGAAAAAACATATTTAAAGTAGCCAATGCCCAAACAGTAGGATTGGTATCAAAACCATATAAAGATTGTTTAACTTTTTGAATCGCTTTATCTCCTTTTGCATTTTCCAACATTTTATCAAAGGCTGCCACCAAAAAACCACCTGTTCCAGAGGCAACATCAATCACTCTATCCTGTACTGAAATACCTGTCAGGTCAACACAAAATTTGGTGATATGACGAGGTGTAAACACAATACCCAAAGCATTATTATCATAACCATAACGCAAAAAAGCCTCATAAAATAAGCCTAAAAAATCAACAGGCATTTGCAATACTGCTCTAATATTCAGGCGTTTAAGAATAGCAATTACTCGAACAATATGCGGTTCTAAACGAGCAAAATCACCTCCTGTTAATTTTAACAACTCTTGAAGCTTTGTTTTCTTTTTTTTATTTAAATCAATGCTCTCCTTGAGCGTTGAGTTGGCTAATTGATTAATATTTGCTAAAGTGATTTTTTTATCTAAAGCAATTTCATTTTGATACATTGCTAGTACAATAGCTCCAATTACTTTAGGACGCAAAGGAGCTTCTATTTTAGACAATCGCAAAATACGACTCAATTCTATAGCAGCATCTATAAATTCAGAGCTACTAGGCACGGAAACCGTTGTTGTTGCATCATCAGCTTGAAGGGCTAAAAGAACTTCATTTTTTGAGGGAATATTGGTGATTTCATAACCATTTGATTCTAATACCTGCCAACCTGTTGCGGTCAAAAAACGCACAACAACAGCATAGCCTGTATCTTCCTGACCTGCAACACCAACGGCGACCTTTATGGTGTAAGTAGCATTTTCATTGATTAATTCAGCATATTGTATCGCTTGTGCAATAGCAGCATCAATTTTGGAAAGCTTGTTTTTAGCTTCAATGACCATGCAAGGCAAACCATTTAACAAAAACAAAAAATCAGGACGATTGCGCCCTAAACCAAGTTCAGGCAGATAGTTCTGTACTTCTTGCTCCTCTAAACAATCATCACCCTTCTTAGGATGTTGTACCTTCCAGCCTCGCTTAGTTCCTTGATTTCTAATGAAATAGCGTGTTCTAGCCTCTTTAGGTTGTGAGTTTGGGGTTTTTAGTTGTGAGTTTTTTATAGCAGATAGTGACATTTAAAAAAAATATTAATTAAAAA
>JAHDHV010000603.1 GCA_020631155.1 Bacteroidota bacterium
ATATAATTAAATTATGGATTCTCATGAAATACTGAAGTTATTAAGGTTAAATAGTGTTTTAATAGAACGCATGTAGTTTTTTGTATAAACAAATACATACCTTTCCTGTTTTTCACACATGTAAAAAATGCGGAGATAATAAATTGAGTTATGCGGCCACAAATATCTGCTTCTGTCTAAAACGAAAAACATAGACATAGGTGCCTGCTTCAAATTATCATTGCAACATTCCTAAATCAATTATTTTTTGTAATTATCTCAAATATATAGTAATTTAAATAAACAAATAGCATATTAATATCATTTATTGAGGAGCTCTTCAAAAAAGACATTTAGAGGTTGTTTTGCTTTTTGTTCTTGAAGCTAAAAAAGGTAGCTTTTGTTTACAGATAGAACATTTTTGTCAAAACAAGCTAACTTCATTTAGTTATCAAAAAAAATCATACATCATTTCTTCATTCTTCTTTCTAACTCTTTTTTTAGCAATACCAATTCTCTTGTTAATTGTCCTCCAACAGAGGTATTTTCATTTGCTCGGCGAATTAGGTAAGGAATTACTTCTTTCACTGGTCCATAAGGCAAATATTTTGCCACATTAAAGTCATTTTTTGCCAAATTAAACGAAATATGATCACCCATGCCATATAATTGCGAAAACCAGACGTGCGAATGATTGGCAGTAATTTTATTTTTTTGCATCAATTCAGTCAAGTAAACAGTGCTTTCCTCATTGTGTGAGGCATTGCAAAAAGCAATTTCATTAATATTTGATACACAATAAGTTAGCGCATCATTAAATGCCTTATCTGTCGCTTTTTTATTGGGTTGAATAGGGGAAGAATAGCCCATTTCTATTGCTCTTTCGCGTTCTTTTTCCATATAAGCCCCTCGTACAAGCTTGACTGCTAGTAGGTAATTATTTGTTTTCGCTGCTTGATGAGCTTGTTTTAAAAATTCAAGGCGATCATGACGATATAACTGTATGGTATTATATACAACGGGATGATTTTTATTATAAGTTTGCATCATTTCTGTTACTAATCCGTCTATCGCATCCTGTATCCAGCTTTCTTCCGCATCAATATATACAGCAGTATTCGCCTCACTTGCTGCTTTACACAAGCGATTAAGCCGCTCTTTTACATTTACCCAAGCTTTTTGCTCTCTATCCTTCAACTCTTTTCCTTGATCTACTTTTTCTAACAAATTAAATTTTGCCAGCCCTGTAATTTTTACACTCACAGAAGGTACAGCCGCTTTATTCCGCGCATATTCAATCGCTTCTAATATTTTTTCCGTAGTTCGATTAAAATCGGCTTCTCTTTTTTTTGCTTCTACTCCATAATCTAAAATAATTTTCAGATTGTAAGGGTCCAAAGCGTCAATCACTTCTTTGGTTTTTTGCAAAGACTCCCCCCCACAAAATTGCTGGTAAATGCTGTGTTTCACCAATGGCGTAATGGGTACTTTCCATTTAAATAACCATTGAGTGATACTTGAACCAACATCTACTAAAAAGTTGTTAGACATCAGTTTAAACAAGATAATTTCTTTTCGCAAATCGCGGTTACTTCGATTGGCAAAAGCAACTTTTGTATTCATCAAATCAATAGCAGGCATGTTCATATGATTTAGTAAAATTAGTGACTAATAGTAGTTTACACTTGTTAAAAATGTATTCTATAGGATGCAACAAAATAAGAGGATATTCGGTTTGTTTTTTGGCTTTTTAGCTTTTGTAATTCGTAATTAAAGTGACTTGTTCAATGGCTTTCCTTCCAAAATTTATCTTCTCACCAATATTTTTAATCGAATGTTTTCACCTCCAAACTACCCTAACAACAGCCCTGAAGAAAAAGTAATCAAAGCTATTGAAGTAGCTCAAATACATCAAGCAAAGGAATTGCGCCTTAACTGGATGCAGTTGCGCGAATTACCAGCATCCATAGGCATTTTGCAACACTTAAAAGAGTTAGAAATATGGAAAAATCAGTTGACAAACTTGCCTGAAAGCATTGCACAATTAAAACAATTGGAAATATTCAACCTCAATTGGAATCAATTAAGTACGTTTCCCAAAAGTATCAGCGCATTGACAAAGTTGCGAGCATTATCGGTCAGCGACAATCAGTTAAACACCCTGCCGACTACCTTAAACAAATTACAAGCATTGGAAAAATTAGTATTAGCCAATAATCAAATAGGTGCCTTGCCTGATAATATTGGGGCTTTGACCAATCTAAAAACATTGAGTTTAGCCAATAATCAATTAACCGTACTACCTGCTAGTTTTGCCCAATTAAAACAGCTAGAAATACTGGATTTGGAGGGTAATCATTTAATTGATTTCCCTCAAGTTTTACTTGAACTAAAAGAGCTTAAAGTATTGAAATTGAGCAAAAATAAATTAAAAAATATTCCAGAAAAAATCAGTCATATAGCAAAATTAGAACAACTTTGGTTAAATGAAAATGAACTACTTAATCTCCCCAAAAGCTTGTTACAGTTGCAGCATTTAGGTAATAATGAAAACGACTGGTTTAGTGCTGGATTACGTATAGAAGGCAATGAATTTTCAATTCCTAAAAAAATGTTAAAAAGTTCTCCACAAGAGTTGCTAAATTATTTATTTGCGACTACATAAGTACTACACAGTAATTAAACGCTACTCTTTGTTTGATTAAAATAATGAAGTTCCATACTTTAGAACAAAATTGTGCACAATTAATTAGGAGTGTGTCAAGAATTTAGGGAATGGCAAAATACTGTTTAAATAGACATTCACTTTTCCCAAAAATAAAACATCACTTTTTTGTTCATATAAAAGAGCGACCTTGAAATTTTTTGCGTTAAGAAAATCGAATGAACAGCGTTAAAAAATATCCGTAGTGATACGGAATTTAAAAACCGAATAGGCTATTTTTAAAGTTTA
>JAHDHV010000604.1 GCA_020631155.1 Bacteroidota bacterium
TTAACAAACGAATTTTACCAATGAAAAAAATAGCACTACTGCTAACCATACTAAGCTATTTTCATGCCATTCCACTTTGTGTTCATGCTCAAGAGTGTGCGACCATACTAATAAATGGACAGACATCTAATGGTAGTTATTGTGACCAAGAATTACCTTTAACACTAGAAGGTGAGCCAGCAGGAGGCGTTTTCAGTGGTTTGGGTGTTATAGACAATGTATTTAACCCTGTTGATGATGAAATCCCAGGTATTTTTTCTATTGTTTATGATACTCCAGATGGTTGTAGGGTTTTTGAAGTAATTGAACTATCTACAACCGACCAAGAAGCTGAAATACTCTATACTCCTTTTTTCTGTACAGATTCAGATACCATACTAAGGCTTGCCGACATTGGCAACTTAGGCGAAGATGGCATCTTCTTAATTGATGGGCAAACAGCAACTACTTTTGAACCTGCCCAAGCAGGAGTAGGAGTTTATGAAGTAACCTATACCTATGCAGATGCAGCAACAGGCTGTTTCTCTATAGATATAAATAATATTATTGTAGAAGAGCCACCTTCTGTTGAATTTGAAATGCCTTTGGTCTACTGTTTAAATGACCCACCCGGTGAAATAACAGTGCCCTCTGATAATGTAGGGACTTTCACAGGCCCGGGCATCTCTGTAAATGGAATGTCCTTTGATCCTACCATTGCCGGCTTAGGCGAGCACGAAATCCTACACAATTATTGTGATTTTTTAGCACCTGATATGTGTTGTAATGAGGCAAGAGTTACTATAGAGGTCATTGAAGAACCTGCTATCGGTTTCCGTTCGCTGGGTTCAAGTTGTTTTACAGATAATGACACTATTCTTTATGATGGTGACCCTGTGCCTGAAACAACCCTATTTGATTGGACGATTGAAGATGGTGAGCAAATTTATAATGGTGGTGACACCCTAATTGTGCGCTGGAACTCGCCCGGGGATAAGTTAGTATCCGTTGAAATTGCTAATTCCTCTTGTTCAGGAAGCGGTTCTTTTAGCGATATGATTAATGCAGCAGGTATTACGCTAACAACCAGCGAAGACCAGTTTGTGAATCTTGGTGAATCGGTAGATATTGAGGCTGATGGAGTGACAAGTTCTACTGGCGGAGCAATTCAGTACAGTTGGTCGCCTGCCGCTACCCTTAGTTGTAGCGATTGCTCTCAACCTTTAGCTTTTCCCGAAGAAACAACTACTTATATCGTTTCTGTTTCTGATGGGGGCAGTTGTGTAGTAACCGATTCAGTAACAGTTACCGTTATCATTAATTACGATGTATTTATTCCAAATGTATTTACACCTAATGATGATGGAAATAATGATGAGCTAAAAATTTATGGTGCTGGTGTAGAAATGGTCAACTTTGTGATATACGACCGTTGGGGCGGCAAAGTATTTGAAACGAATGACCCAAGTATGGGTTGGAATGGTACTTCTGCCAATGGCAAGTTGCTGAATACGGGTGTTTATATATATGTGGCAGAAATTACTTTTGTTGACCCCGAAGCACCGCAATTGGTGAAAAAAGGTAGTGTCACTTTGATGCGGTAATGTTCTCTGGACACCGTTTCTATAGAGAAGATGTGCTTTTTTATTAGACAAGGCGTGCCTTGTCTCTACACTACTACTAATTATTAAAACAACAACCTACGAAACAATGATATCCATTATACAAAAAATAAACCTATTTTTTTTCTGCCTGGCCTTGTGTTATATAGGCATACACACCGCCCATGCACAAGATGTTCATTTTTCCCAAAACTACGCTACACCACAATTCCTAAATCCAGCGATGACTGGTCTGATGGGTGGAGATGTACGCGCAAGTGCTGTTTATCGCAGTCAATGGGGTTCGATTTTGCCAGGCTCCGCTTTCCGAACCATTACCGCTTCGGCTGATCTTGCCTTTCAAGGGGCATCTGAATACGACCGTCTGGCAGTCGGTTTTTTATTCTACAACGATCGCGGAGGCGAATTAGCGTTCAGTACCAATTACTTTGACTTAGCCTTTGCCTATAATTTGGGTGTTAGTGAAAATGCCTATATTTCGCTAGGTGTACAAGGTGGATTAACCAATAGAAGCCTTGACCTTAGCAATGCACAGTTTGGTAGTCAGTTTGATGGTACATTTAATCCCGATTTGCCTTCTGGTGAACTTATGGAAACACAAAGTGTATGGCGAACTAATGTTGCTGGAGGCTTAATGTTTTATGTGGCACCTAATCACCGTACTAATTTTTACTTAGGCGGCGGCATGTATCACATCACACGCCCCGATTTGTCATTAACAGGAATTACACCCGATCAGCGAATGTCAAAAATTTCGCTACAGACTGGGGGCAGTCTTGGCTTTGGCAATATGGGCATTTTGCCAAGTGTGTACTATGTAAAACAGGGACCACATAGCAAAATTGACGCTGGTTCATTCCTGCGTTTTATTTTCTCCTATGATAGACGCACTCAACTGGAGCGCGCTTTTAATATTGGTGGTTTTATTAGAATGGCCGATGGCGGCTTGGGATTAGGCAGTGATGCTTTAGTCATTGCAGCTAAATTAGACTATGACAATATTAGTGTTGGGTTGAGTTATGATATGACCCTCTCTAATGTAGCTACAAATGGCGGTTTTGAAATTGCTTTGATTTACACAACACAACGCCGCCAACGTAGTAAAATGATGAACTGCCCACGTTTCTAAAAAAAAAACAGCAAATCAATAAACATTTGTTTTGGCAAGTCTTTCTACATGGAGGGACTTGCCTTTTTTTTGAAAAAAAGAGATGAATATGACCACATTAAGTGCCAAGTACTAATTAATTGTGCACTTTTTTGTTCTAAGTAGTTAGTCAATGTTAAAATGACGGGTTGATGTTGAGTGATTTTTGTTC
>JAHDHV010000605.1 GCA_020631155.1 Bacteroidota bacterium
GCGGAAAATTGCGGATGCCATCAGGTGATTCGGGGTCTTCAATTTTAATGACTTCCGCCCCTAAATCTGCTAAATGCATGGTAGCCAATGGCGCAGGCAATAGGCGACTTAAATCCAAAATTCGGATGCCTGTCAGTGGACCTTTTTGCGGTTTTCGAGGCGGTAAAAAAGTTTGTGCTTGGCCTGATGCTGTATGATTGCTTAAATCTTGGGGGGAAAAACGCTTAAAAAGTTTTGCAAACTGTATCATTTCCACTAAATTGCTCACCTTGACTTTACCTGTCATCAATGCCATTTGCGGATTTTGCTTGCCCGTTTCAATATTAATGTATACATTAGCTTTTGTATGAATCGTACAGCTTGCTTGTCCATGCAAACCTTCTTGAACTGCACATCGCTCATTTTGAATTGATACTGTATACTGACCGCCTTTTAATTCAGAGCCATCATCAATATCAAAGTGGAAAATGCCTTGATACTGCTGCGCTTTTTCAGGGCGAAATCGTTGTGATAAACTATCAAATATTTGTTGTATGGTAAACACTTTGCTTGGGATTGTAATTTTTAATAAAAAAATAGTATTGCACTTCATCTAGCCATTCACATAGGAGGCATATATAAGGTGAGCGATTATCTCAACCCTTATAATTCTTTTTTAAAGAAAATATTGATATAATTGCAAAGTGTTGATGGGGAAATAGTTTGAAGGATGTTTGGGATAAAAAACATCACTTCCTTATTACAAAGGTAACAAAAAAATGACAATAATAAAATTAAAGGCTTTGAATTTTTTGGAGTTTGAAAGGTTAAAAATTTACAAGGCTTTAAAGTTTTTATTTTTTTTAATAAATTTAAAAATCAATGCCTACTTTGATAGGTCGTGGATTCGTGATTAGTAGATTAGTGATTCATATTTGGACGTTTCTTACTAATTAATTTCTTTTGAGATGAGTTCTACAACAACAGCTTTAACTGTTGGCTTGATTGCAAACAGTTGATATGTAGTGTGGGTGTTTAGGAGAAATTTATGATTACTAATTTCTAAAAGCTAAATATCCAAAAGTCTAAAAAGCTAAAAGGCAATCGCAGAACCAAAGTGTTAGGAAGAAGATAATGCATATTGTAAAAAAAATATATACTTTATGAGGATGAAAATATATACTTATTTAATCACATTGCTAGTCTTTTTGTTTGTAAACGAGCAAGTAAAGGCAGAGCGAGGCGATATTGTTTTTGTGGAGTTAATGCAAGAACAAAGTTTAGATGAATTGTCTACTGAAATTCAAAATGCCGTAGATGTGGATGCTAATTTGCTTGGCTTGACTTATGATATTGTGATTCACAAAATCGCTTATGAAACCCTAGATTACGATGGTATTAGCCCTACAACTGCTACAGGAGTAATTGCCTATCCAAGCAATTATGAATGTCCAGCACCGATGCTGACCTACGGGCATGGATTAACGCTCAAACATTCGGGTTTGCCCTCTGCTGGTAGTATTTATACCGTCATTGCCAAAGGCATGGCATCTAATGGTTACATCACTCTAGCCCCCGATTATATCCATATGGGGGTAGATGCTTCTCCCGGTTTCCAAGCGTTTATGCATAGCGATTCGGAGGCAGCCGCTACCATTGACCTGATTCGAGCAGCACGAACTTATTGTCAACAAAACGACATTGTTTATAATGATGAACTGTTCCTATCTGGCTATTCACAAGGCGGTCATTCTTCTATGGCGACTTGCAAAGAGATACAAGAAAATTACAGCGATGAGTTTCAAATAACGGCAGCAATGCCCGGCGGAGGCACTTACGATTTATCAGGTATAGCTGCCGATTCCTTAGCTTCTCCCACACGTACTACGGGCGAGCCACATGCACTTTGTTTAGTCGTGAAATCCTATATAACTGTTTATGCAGATTCCCTAAAAGCGCGAGGTTTGGACTATACTATGAATGATATTTTTCAACACCCTTACGATTCATTATTAAATCATATATTAGACCCTAATGATCCATATGGGAGTGTTGCCGAGCTACTGCCTGTGCCGAATATGATGCTAGAAGAAGAATTTAGACTAGCCTTTTTGAATGATCCAGATTATTTTATACGAGATTTTTTATCTTATAATAATTTATACGACTGGGCACCACAAATGAAAATGCGGATTTTTCACAGCACCGCAGATGTAGAAAATCCTTATCCAAATTTGGAGTTTACTTACAATCGCTTTTTGGAATTAGGCGCGCCTGATGTTGAACTGTCTACCATTGATTTTATAGGACATAGCGATGCGGGTTTATTTCATGTATTGGAACTCAAAAACTGGTTCAACGAGTTGAAAGAACCGTGTATAGTAGGCGTGGAGGAGACGGTTCAATCATCAATAAGTGCATTTCCAAGCCCATTTACCAATACTTTTACCCTAGATTTGAAAGAACAGGCACACTTATACAATACCATTGAATTGTATGATATAAAAGGGCAACTACTACAAACATTTGCCACACAACAACAGACACAGGTACAAATAAATACAGCGCATTTAAATTTATCAAATGGGCGTTATATATTGTTAATTAAAGGTCAAGAACAGCAACAAGTTTTGCCATTGATTCGTATAGAGAGAGAGTAATTTTAGATTGAGAATGAAAAGTGAAAGTTGTTTTTTGAATGTTTTTTAAAATTTTAGCTAATAAGCTATTCATTATTAATGGATAATAAAATTGTTTTATCTTTTTATGAAACTATAGTTGGGAAAAAATGTAGTTGCTTCATCTTTCATTGTATTTTATCTTTGTAACAATTATAGCAAACTTTTTTAAAAATAAATATCAATGAAAAAGATACTGTTTTTGTTACTAACACTTTGTAGTACTTATGGAATGTTGCAAACTGCA
>JAHDHV010000606.1 GCA_020631155.1 Bacteroidota bacterium
TGATTGAGCATTAGGAGCGCAGCGACTTTTGCGAAACAGAGGGGGCAGCCCCAAAAATATTTGAATTATTTCCACATTACTTAAAAAAGTGGTGTGAAACTTTTTAAGTGCCAAGCACTAATCAATTATGCACAATTTTGTTCTAAAGTGTTGATTTTCATTACTTTAATCAAACAAAGAGTCCCGTTTAGTTATTGATAGTACTTATATACTGCAAAGTGATGTACTGGGTATAAAAAAACGATGGCATTTGAGGAACAAACACCATCGTTTTTTCATAAAAATATTTTTTTGTGAAATAGATATGAGATTATAAGAAGCAATTATTTGTCTCACATCTCAAGTCTCCTATCTCCCGTCTCCCAATTAAAATCTAGGACAGTACAAAGGACTTCTACGATTACATTCGGAAGTAATGCCAGTGAACATTAAGGACAGTTCCACACCACCCTGATTAGAGGTCGCAACAGAAAGGTCAGAAACGTTAATATCGTAAGAGAAGCCTAGTTTAAATCTTTGAAAATCAACGCCTACGAGCAAGATAACGGCATCACTATCACGATACCAACCACCTAAATAGAGCGCGGAATTATCATTAGAACCACCTCTTTGGTAACGGCTACGCTGATTGAAGTGATAACCCAATGCGCCACCAGCCACATAAGTACTCACACCACTTTGATTCATAAAGATGAAACTTGGCGAAAAGCTCAAGGCAGAACCCATTTTCAGGCTACCACCACCATGTAATACCAAGCGCGAACCTAATTTATTTTGTTCTGCCTCATTTAAGGCACTGACCAAAAAGGTTTCCGTTGGTTGACTAGCGTGATAGTAACCAGCACCGCCGTATAAATTTACATTTTTACTAGCCTGTGCAGTTAATAAACCGCCTACTCGAAAATCTAAATAGTTAAACTGTTGATTGTCAATGGCTTCACCGTTTGGAATATAGTTAGGATCATCAAATAAATTGTGACATTCAAAGTTAGAAATCTGATTTTGGAAGCACAATTTTTCAATATCTGCACGCTTTTGCACAAAGCCCACTTGCCCGCCAACAGAAATTAGGAATCTACGGTCTTGGTCTAAGCCTTTGTGATAAGCTAAGGAAGCCAATGCGGTTGTATTGCTCAAACCGCCTTCGCCAGCGCGGTCGTTGAATACAGCTAAACCAACGCCTACGTGATCGGTAGCAAGGGAGCAGCCAAATAAGGATGCATCTATAGAGAGTACCGCCGTAGAGTAGGGCGATGCCGAAATCGAAGCCCACTGATTACGATAGGTTGCCGATATACGGTAGCTGCCGTTAACATTTCCCGTCATAGCAGGGTTCAGGGTGACAGGCGAGGAGTAGAATTGAGAGAAGTGGATGTCTTGCGCGCTAACCGCTTGTGTAGCTAGTAAAAACACTACGACTATCCAGAATTGTGTCAATGATTTTATCATACGGTTAGTAGTTTTGATAGATTAGGAACATAGATTTTGAGAATGAGACGTAAGATTTAAGACATAAGATGTAAGATTTTTTTGGTAAAAGATTATCTCAAGTCTTGTATTGAAAAACTTTTATATCGCAAGCCTCATTATGTTCATTTGATTGAATGATTTGTTTTTTCTTTCTATTTTTGTATGAGAAAACAGCGATCTTGCTTTGCTTCAAAGTTACCCATTTAAACGGAGAAAATCTTATTTTTGTATGCAAAGCATGACATTGAACTGTTAAATCTAGGGCTGAAAGTGTTTTATTGCAAAAAAGAGACGTTTTTCTATACTTTTATTATCTATTGACAATAGAAAAGGTAAGCGTTTTGCAAGTTTTTTTCATAGAGACGCAAGATTTTGCGTCTCAACGAATCTTGCTACTCAACAAGTCCAACATCCAAAATCTCCTGTCTCATATCTCCTGTCTCACATCTCACGTCTTATTATAAAAGCCCCAATTCATAAGCTAGATTTTGCTGTGCTTGTGCCTCGCAATTTTCCTGCATTTCTTGGGTAAAGAAAAACGGTTTGCGTTGATTCAAATGCTCCAGTACCTTACGGCGGCCTTTTCGGTACAAAAAATTAGGAATCAAACCGTATTCCTTGCGAATAGCAGCGCGATAAGCGTCATATTTTTCTTTAGGATTGCCAAAAATAAACAAATCCGTATCAAGCACATAATAAAAATCATTAGATGGACAAGGATCGGGCACCTCATGGCTTTGCGTTGCCATTATTAACTGATAGGTACGGTCAATAGTTGCCTGATCGAAACCGAGTTGCGTTAATTTTTCGACCGCATATTCTGCACTTTTCAGTTCATTATCTTTGCGGTGGGGTTTGTAAATAATATCGTGGTAAAAAATCGCCAAATACACAGCGATTCGGTTATCCAATTTCTCCTCAAAAACTTCCATCAAATCAAAGGATTCGTGTAAATGAACAATATCGTGATAATATCGTCCTTTCTCAGAATAACGTTTGATAATATCCTCAAAACATTCTATGGCCATATGGCCATCTGCTTGGATGGACTGCATCAATATGACCCATTTGCCACGCAAAAATTGTATCTTTTTTAATAATTCGTCACTCACCAGTTGGGTATTCTGTTTTTTTTTGCTAAAATTAATTGAAAAAGCTAGTACATATAAACTAGCTAAAATGTTATAGAACATAGTAACTTTGCCATTGATTCCCAAAAAATAAGCACTTAGACATGAGATTTGAGACAGGAGACTTGAGATAATTCATTTATTATTAATAATTTATGACAAGTTCTAATGCCGTTTAATTTTGTCTAATTACTGATTATGTTTAAAGTAGCTTTGAATGTTAAAAAATGGATTATCAGTTCATTCATCTAATCAATAATTCAACAAATCAACAATTTTAAGTATAGCAGCAGGTTAGTTTAG
>JAHDHV010000607.1 GCA_020631155.1 Bacteroidota bacterium
CTATAGTAAGCGCAACCAAACACATCTTTAATGGTTGTGCGGTTAGCTTTGAAGGTAATTGCGTAAAATACACACCGTTACCGGGTATGGAATTAATCGGTGTAGATACCATCCATATTGACTACTGTTCAAGCACTAATCCAAATGATTGTAGAGCAGTAGACGCAATTGTAAGAATTGGCAACTGTAACCCAAATCATCCACCTGTGGCGATAGACGACAATGGCAGTTCCGAAGGTGAAACCATTACGTTAACCCTATTGACCAATGACAGCGATCCTGATGGCAATACTATCAGCGTAACCAGCATTGAACAACCGCAAAACGGTACTGCAGAAATCATCAATGGCATCTTGCACTACACGCCAAACAACGGTTTCGTAGGAACAGAAACCTTTGATTATCAGATATGTGATGAGTTCAACGCTTGTGACATTGCCAGCATTACCATTGTGGTAACAGAGTCTTGCGAAGATACCCTATACATCTGTACAGAACCGATGCAACCAACCAGAATTTGCCCTGACTTCTGCGGCTTATCTGGTACAATCACCATTAAAGATGCTACAACAACCTTCAACTGTAGCCTCCGTTTATTGGAGAATGAAAATTGCTTACAGTACACCGCTTTACCATTATCGTCAGGTACAGAAACCATTACTGTAAACGCTTGCGATGAAAATGGCAACTGTACAACAACAGTTGTTCAAGTACAAATCGGCAATTGCAATGGCGATGGATTGGGCAAAACCAATGATGCCCCAAATGCAGCCGAAACAGGAACAGGCAAAGTTGTTTACCACGATTTTACAACAACAAAAGCGATGATTACACAATTAATGCCTGTACCAGCTAGAACACACTTACGAGTTACCTTTGAAGTGCCAAGCACGCAAGAAGTACAACTCGCCATCTACGATTTAACAGGCAGATTGTTAACCCAACAATCCGTCAACGCACAGCAAGGCATCAACGAGCAACAATTATCGGTAGCTAACTTGTCTAATGGCATGTATCTGCTATCTTTAATCAGTCAACAACATACACATAGTCAACGATTTATTAAGCAGTAATTTTTTTAGAAAGGAGACATTAGACAGAAGATTGAGATAAATCAGTTATTATCAAAATCTACCAAAAAGTTAAAGTGTCTTTGATGTTCTAAACTTATTGACTAAGTGCCAAGCACTATTTAATTGTGCACAATTTTGTTCTAAAGTATTAGAAATGAGGAGTTTAGTCTTTTACTATTGTAACATTAATTTTGTCTAGGTACTTACAAAGCAGTAATTTTTGTTTCATTTTAATGAGTAGAAGGCATAAGTAAGCCTATTTAGCTGCACTTGTGTCTTCTATTTTTTCACAAAAAAGAAATTGTAAACAACACACAAGGAATGTCTTTTAAATGTATTTGAGTATTTGTTTAGCAACAAAAACCCTTCGGCAATTGCAATCGTCAATTGTTGAAGGGTCTTTTTTTTGGGAAGGGGACATAATTATTAAATTCAGAGAAGGTAAAAAAATTGATTTCAAAGACAATTTTGCCTATTTTTGTAAAACATAAAGACTAAACCATGCCAACAATACACCTGATCAATTCCATAAAGATTTTGATTTATTTTGATGACCATTTACCTCCACATTTTCATGCTACATACAACGAATTTGAGGAGTTGATACTTATAAATACGCTAGAGTCTTATAGGGGACACCTCCCTAATAAGCAAAGAAAGAAAGTGATAGAGTGGGCAACAAACAATCAAGATTTTTTGATTAGAAAATGGAATGAATTTAACCCTAACACATAAGTAACCTATATGGAAACACATGAAATAATTCCTAGAATATTAAAGATAAATGAAATCAATGGCTATAAAGTATCTTGCCTTTTCAATAATGGAGAATCAAGAATAGTTGATTTTGAAGCATTTTTCAAGCACAAAAGGTATGCCTCCTCTAAGCATCCAGCTTATAAATTGATTCAAGATAAAAATGAATTTGATAAACTAGAAGTATTAAACAATACTATTGCTTGGCAAAATACAGGTATTTATAGTACAGATGTAAATGGAAATCAAGTTTTTTATCACTATGATGTTGACCCTATTGTTCTGTTTAAAGCAAGTCGATTAGATGAAAAAAGAAACATTTTAATTGGGCAACTCATCAAACAAGCAAGAGAAGAATCAGGGCTATCTCAGTCAGAATTGGCATTGAAAAGTGGTACTAAAAAAAGTGATATTTCTAAATTAGAAAGTAATCAATCTAATATTGAATTGCTCACTTTAAAAAAAATAGTGGAAATTGGTTTGGAGAAAAAGCTAACCATTCAAATAAGTTAAGAGGCTGTCTTGGTTTTATTTTTGAAGCAAAGCACAATTAATTAGTGCTTGGTACTTAAACTGTAATAAAAACCGTATTTTTGCGGTTCATTTAAGTGGCTAGAATAAATTAAAGGATGTCTGTCTTACATCTCATGTCTTATATCTAGCTACAACATCTAATCAACAAAAACAATAATCATGGGCTTACCCGGTGGCGGTGAATTAATCATTATTTTATTAGTGATATTATTATTATTTGGCGGAAAAAAAATACCCGAATTGGCACGAGGTTTGGGGAAAGGTATTAGAGAGTTCAATCAAGCCAAAGACTCTATCAAAGAGGAGTTGAATGAAGGCTTGAAGGAGGACAATAAAAAATAATTTTTTGCTGTAAAAAAAAGGGCAAAAATTTTTGTCAATTCTGCTCTTTTTATAACTTTGCGGTCGCATTTGTTCAAAACAAGGCAATTGCCGGTGTAGCTCAGTTGGTCAGAGCAGCTGATTTGTAATCAGCAGGTCGGGGGTTCGAATCCGTCCACCGGCTCCTTTCGCTAAAAAAGCGACTATCC
>JAHDHV010000608.1:0-122 GCA_020631155.1 Bacteroidota bacterium
TGTCAAAGTAAACACAAACTGTTAGGTGGAAAAACTCGGTATTTGAAACATACCTAAAGTTACAAGGTTTTAATAGCATTTTAGTTAGAAAAGCACAAAACTTTTTTTTCTGAAAAAATATC
>JAHDHV010000608.1:222-2888 GCA_020631155.1 Bacteroidota bacterium
ACAACCAAAACCCCACAACTCACAACCAAAACCCCACAACTCACAACCAAAACCCCACAACTCACAACCAAAACCCACAACCCACAACCAAAACCCACAACTCAAAACCAAAAACCCACAACCAAAAAATTATTTAGCCAAATAATTGCTAGTGGTAATAATTTCCGCAAAAACACCAGCAGCCGTAACCTCTGCACCAGCCCCAGGGCCTTTAACCACCAACGGTCGCTCTTGATAGCGAGCAGTAGTAAATACAATCATATTGTCGCTGCCTGATAATTGGTAAAATGGATTGTCGGGGGAAACTTCTTTGAGGGCAACACTGGTTTTATTGGCCTGAATGGTAGCTAAAAATCGGAGTACTTTGCCATTGGCAGCCGCAGCGTCTCGCAGTTGTTCAAAATGAGCGTCATTATCGGTTAAGGCAGTGAAAAATTCCTCTACAGTTGCCGCTTCATTACAGGCTTTTGGCAAAATATTTTCCACCTCAATATCATCTAGCTCAATGTGTTGCCCAATTTCTCTAGCCAAAATCAATACCTTTCGAGCTACATCCATGCCACTTAAATCATCTCTCGGATCGGGTTCGGTATAGCCTTTTTCTTTTGCCACTTTTACAATCTCACTAAACCGCTCGCCATTGGCAAAATTATTGAAAATAAAAGATAAAGAGCCAGATAAAACGGCTTCGATTTGTATAATTTGATCGCCGCTTTGCAACAAATCTTTTAAGGTGCTGATAACAGGCAAGCCCGCCCCAACATTAGTTTCATATAAAAATTGAACGCGATATTTTCTGCTTAACTCCTTGTAAGACAGGTATTTGTCTATGCTTCCAGAGTTGGCAATTTTATTAGGCGTAACAATGGAAATACTTTCTGTTAAAATATTTTCGTAATGTGGAGTCGGCAGTTGACTCGCTGTACAGTCCACAAAAATGCTATTGGATAAGTTGAGGCTAATCATTCGCTCCACAAAAGCATCCAAATTGGCTTTTTCTCCATTTGCTTCTAAAAATGCTGCATAATCTTCCGTTTCTATGCCATCATCATCAAAAAACATTTGCCGACTATTGGTAACCGCCACTACCTTCATTTCCAAAGATTGCGTATCTTTTAAATATTGTTTTTGCCGATTAATTTGCTGCAATAAAGTTGAGCCAATCAAACCCGTTGCACCCACAATATATAAATGAATGGACTTAGTATCGGATAAGAAAAAGGCTTCGTGTAGGGCATTGAGCGATTTAGATTCATCGGTTTTACTGATAACTGCCGAAATATTCAACTCCGAAGAACCCTGTGCAATTGCTCGAACATTCACCCCGTTTTTTGCCAATGCCTGAAACATTCGCCCCGAAATACCAATGGTATTTTTCATATTAGAGCCAATAATTGCCACAACACATAAATCATTTTCAATAGACACAGCTTCTATCAAATGATCGCGCATTTCAAAAGCAAATTCCTGCTCAATAGCTGTTTTAGCCGTCTCCGCATCATTTGGTTTCACCGCAAAGCAAATGGAATGTTCAGATGATGCCTGCGTAATCAAAATAATGTTGACTTTCGCCTTAGACAAAGCATTGAACAATCGCCCTGCAATACCCGTTACACCGATCAAACCACTGCCCTGAACGCTCAATAAAGCAATTTGACTAATAGAGGAAATGCCTTTAACGGGGCGATTATCTTGGCTATTTGTGCTAATAAATGTCCCTTCAGAATCAGGCTGAAAGGTGTTTTTAATGCGAATGGGAATTTGTTTATCAAGGGCAGGTTGAACGGTTGGCGGATGGATAACTTTCGCCCCAAAATGCGACATTTCTAAGGCTTCTTCATAAGTCATAGATTGTAGCGAAAAGGCTTTTTTTACCTTGCGCGGATCGGCGGTTAATACACCATTTACATCCGTCCAAATTTGTATTTCATTGGCATCCAAAGCAGCTCCGACAATGGCGGCGGTATAATCCGAACCACCACGTCCTAGTGTGGTAGTAATGCCGTCTTCATTAGAAGCGATAAAACCGCCCATAATGTAAATGCCTTTTTCGGCACTAAAAGCAGCTTGTAAATTGGTGTTAGTTTGCTCAAAATTTACTTTAGCACCCATAAAATCGCTATTGGTTTTGAGCAATGTTCGGCTATCGGCATGTTGCACATTTGGCAAAAATTTCTGTACATATTGCGCCACCATAAATGAGGACACCAATTCACCAAAACTCGCTACTCGATCCAAAGTGCGTGGCGATAATTCTTTGATTAAAAATACGCCGTCTAGTAATTTTTCAAGATTGCGTATTTTTTCCTTTAAAAAAGATAAAAATGCTTTACTTTCGCCCTCATTAAATAGCGATTCGGCAGTGCGCCGATGACGATAGCGCAAGTCGTCAATCATTTCTCGGTAGTGTTCGTCTCCTGCTACAGCGCGTTTGGCAGTGTTCAATAGCATATCTGTAACACCGCCTAATGCAGATACAACAATGACTAATTTATCTTCTTTTTCATGTATATTTTTGATAATGTCTTTTACTTGTTGAATACGCTCTGCTTTTGCTACAGAAGAACCACCGAATTTTAAAACTTTCATGCTTGTTTAGTGTTGAAGGTTGATAAATGCGTAAAACTTGCCTATTGAACGCAAATAGCCTGCCATTTATAAAGGCA
>JAHDHV010000084.1:0-6002 GCA_020631155.1 Bacteroidota bacterium
GTAAAAATAATTAAAATTTTTGTTAAAATTGCCAAAATGAGCTATATAAAAGATGCATAATTTAAAAATTACGTAAAAAACACACTCATTTGGTACATTTACTGCAATAATTCGTCCTTATGTAACAATAAGCTATTTCCTTTTGCAAAAGATTGGCTACAAAATTAAGACATAAGGCATAAAATAGACTTTATTTTACCAAATAAGTACCTAGACAAAATTAATGTTACAATAGTAAAAGACTAAACTACTTATTTCTAATACTTTAGCACAAAATTGCGCACAATTAAATAGTGCTTGGCACTTACTTACAACAAAAATCAATAACTACCTTCTGCTATCTAAGTACTTAGACATAAGATTTGAGACAGGAGACTTGAGATAATGAACAAACTATTAATGATTGATAACAAGTCTAACTTGTGTTTAATTTTGTCCAGTTACTTAATCGTCAAAAAACAATCAACCTACAACTGCACAGAAAATTTACGGATTCATTACACAACTATTAATAGTAAAATAACTTATGCCAAGCATAAACAACAGCCTTAATTAAAACAACATAAACACCTATTAATGAGATAGTTGCACTATCACACTTCATGTATTACTATCAATTAATCCATTAAGCTATCGTCCATAAACATCAACCCGATTGTCATTTTACTAAATTCCTACTGAAACCTTCTTACGCTAAAAAAAACGTCATGACTTCAAACATATTTTTGTTAACCATTTTTAATTTATTCTTATGTTTAACTGTTTTTGGTCAAAATAGAAAGTTTGATTTTTCCAAAGACAAAGAAACCCCTATTTATGACCCCAATAAATGCTGGGAAAAACCTTTATTAGCAGAAAAATATGAAGTAATTACGGAAAAAATTCTTTTGAAAGAAGCGCATACAAAAAAAGAATACATTCCTGCCAAATACGATACGGTTGAAATAAAAGAAGTATTGGCAGAAGGCTATATGGCTTGTGTGTTAAATATGCCTGTTTACGAAGAAGTAGAAGAAGAAGTATTGCTGAAAGAGGAGGAGCGAAGCATCGAATATGTACCAGCTATTTATGAATCCATCAACGAGGAAACGGTAAGTTCCCCTGCGCTTAGTCGTTGGGTTCCTGACAGTGATGGCACGCTTGTAGACTGTAAGCAACAGCCAGAACACACTCATTGCAAGGAGTTTGATATGGAGCAAACCCTTGTGGATACGCCCGAAACCGAGGAAGCTCATGTGTTGAAAGCTCCTGCAACTTTTCGAGAAGTCGTAGAGCCCGTTGTTTATAAGGATATGCGTAGGGCAGTAGTGAAAGAAGCAGCAACCGTTTATCTTCAAAAAGTACCTGCTCGCTATCGCACCTACAAAAAACACGAACTCATTTCTCCTGCGACCTATAAGGAAGTGGAAATTCCTGCCGAATATATTACTGTTACCAAACAAAAGTTAGTCAACGACTTCCAAAGTGCGCCTCAAAAAGTGGAGGTGCTGTGTAAAGAGCAAATAACCCCTGAATTAATTCGCAAAATTCAAGAAACCCTCAAAGAAATGGGCTACGACATTGGCAATAATATTGATGGTATTTTTAGTGCCAAAACTAAACAGGCTTTGTTTCAATTTCAAAAAGAAAAACACCTACCTGTTGGCAATCTCAATATCTGGACTTTAGCAGAATTAGAGGTTTTAGATAATGAAGATGATCTGGAAAATATTGAGGAAGAAGAAGAAATGTTGCCTCCGCATAAAATGTTTTAGAATCGCTTTTTAGATATTTAAAAAAAAATATACATTAATTATATAATATTTTATTCTAAAAAAAACACACTTATATCAAATTATTTGACAATCAAATCAATAGCTATTAACAATCAAAGCAAGATACAATTTTGAAAATACATTCAAAATATGCAAATACAAAAAAACACATAAAAGTTATCACTCAAACTATTCTGAAAGCAAAATTTCAAAAGCTAAATAGCTAAAAGGCTAAATAGCCTCTCAATTTCCATTCGTAATTATCCTCCCTCATTCGTAATTCGTAATTTCTAATTCGTAATTATCCTCCCCCCCCCCCTCCTCAATTTTTTTTCTAGTAGCATAACATTTGAAAACCAGTGCTAACAATACCGTTACAACTCCACGCATAGCATTTTTTATACATTTAAAACCTTATAACTTTTAACTTTGCCAGCTTTCAAACTCCCATAAATAAAAAAAGGCACAATAGTTGAAGTAACATTAACTAGACTAAAACAGGCAAGATTGTAGGTATCACTATAATAAAAAAATCAAATTAACCTTATATAATATTCATAGGCTTTTTATTTAGAATGATTTTGTCTTTACTAAATAATGACATACCTACTTATAGCCACTCACTACCATAAGACCTAAGCACCCAAGATAAACTTTTTTAAGGATCGTTTTAACTGGTCTAAATAGTACAACATTTACATTGTTATGACTATTTTTCCCAACAAAATGCGATAAATCAAATCTACATTTGCGTATAAGCATTTGATAATCAACTTATTTTCTTTTCACTTAAAAAATATAATTGATTATCATTTCTTATCTCTTGAACTAGTTAAACCAAAATGAAAACATCCACTGTATTTTTTTCAAAAAAATAGGGAACTGCCTGCCTCCAAGCTCATAACAAACTGTTTTTGAGAGAAAAATACAATAAAAATCAGTAGCATGTTAACGAGAATACCCCATAATTTTACTACTAACCGAACTATTTTTTGGACTATTTTATTACTTATCTTGACTTTTTGTACGGATTCGCTCTTAGCACAAAGCAGCGAAGACAGTGGTTGTAACAATGAAAATTTTGAACTCGGCAATTTGGATGGCTGGACAGGCTATCATGGTATTATTCGGCAAAGTGGCGAGGTCATTATTGATCAGGAAGGCTTTAAAAAAGACCGCCATACCATTATGGATGGCGGCTACGACCCTATTGCTCTGCAAAATTGTATACAGTTTGATTCTATTCCAACTGTAGCCCCCGGCGGCCGCTACTCCCTCCGCTTAGGTAATGCAGACATTGGTAGTGATGCCGACCGTATTTTGAAAACTTTTTTAGTTACTCCTGAAAATAACTACTTCGTTCTTAAATATGCCGTTATCCTCAACGACCCCGACCATGAATACCATGAACAACCGCGCTTTGAAATGAGAATCCTAGACGAACAAGGTACGGTTTACGACTGTGGGGAATACCTCGTGCGTGCTGCTGCCGAAATCGAAGGCTTTGAAAGCTGCGAAAATGGCTGGCGAGTGCGCCCTTGGACAACGGCTAGTATGGAGTTACAATCTTTTATTGGACAAACCATTACCATCGAATTTTTAACGACTGACTGCGCGCAAAGCGGACACGCAGGCTATGCTTATGTAGATGCGTCCTGCCGACCTTTAAAAGTGGAACTCGAAGGCTACTGCCCCGAAGCGTCTACCGCTACCCTATCCGTTGGCGATGGCTTTGGCGGCTACCTCTGGTCAACGGGCGATACTACCAGCACTACCACCATCACCGACCCCAAAGAGGGCGATGTTTACTCTGTTGAATTGACCTCTGCAACGGGCTGTACGGTTATGGTCTACGACACCATTCCAGCATATCCGCCCAATGAAACGCCTTTTATCAATAGCCTGCAAGATCGTACTATTTGCAAAGGCGATACTGTGCAGGTATCCATCGAAGGCGAGCATATTGGACGTATTTATTGGAACGAATTTAAAGATGAGGAAACGCAACGTATCCTCTCCCCTGACGAAACCACAACTTACCACATTTATATTGACAATGAAAGCTTCTGTACGACTATTGAAGAAACCATAACTGTAGAAGTAATCCAGCCACCTGAAATTTATTTTACCGCAACGGATACTTTGCTTTGTCAAGGGGAATCTACTACGATTTCTTTTGATAGCAATGTAAATATTGTTGATTTTCAATGGCTAAATGAAAATGCAGATAGCTCTGTTATCACTATTACACCATCAGAAAGCAAATATGTCGCCTTAGAGGTAACCGATGAATTTGGTTGTACAGCTCGAAAAAGCATTAAAATTGAAGTGAATGGCAACCCCAATATCTGGGTAGAACCCACCGAAACAACCATTTGCGCCAATGAAACGATTGAACTTTCGGTAAAGGGAAATGACATCGGTTCGGTTTATTGGCCAACGCTTAATAGTGATAGTACAGCGGTATTTGTCTCCCCTAGTGAAACGACCATGTATCCTGTTCAGGTAACAGGTGTAGGCTGCGATACCATTGATTTTAGCATTAATATCAACGTAATAGAATCGGCGGCACTCCACACAATTGTTACAGATACAATGGTTTGTGCAGGGGAAGTGGTAGAATTGTCTGTAAAAGGCGAAAATTTGGGGTCTATCTACTGGACAAGCTTACAGCGACACGGCGGAAGAGTAAGCATCACCCCCGACAGTACAACGACCTACCCCGTCCGCATTACCGATGCTAATCTCTGCGACACGACCTACCTAGAGGCGCGCGTACAGGTAGCACAAGCAGCCGATATTTTTGCCTTTGTCACTGATACAGTCGTCTGTCAAGGGGATTCTGTAAAATTAGCAGTTCAAGGCACTAATATTGGGGAGGTGTATTGGCCAACCGTTGAAAAAAATGCCCAAAGTATTTATGTGGATGCAATGGAAGATGCGGTTTATCCTGTACAAATTACAGATCAATACAGCTGCAATACCATTGAGCTAGAAGCACGCTTAGAAGTAGCAGGTTTAGCCCTTGATTTAGGCGATGACATCAAAGTTTGTGAGGATCAGATAGAAAATGTGGTGTTAGATGCCTATATTGCAGGCGGTCGCGCTTATCGCTGGCAAGATGGGACTGTTGGACCGAGTTACCGCGTAAGCCAAGTTGGGGAATATATCGTAGAGGTAGTAGATAGCTGCGGCACAACTTTCAAGGACAAAATTCAGGTGCGAATGTTGGATTGTGATGTCAACCTTCCTACCGCTTTTTCTCCCAATAATGACGGCATCAATGACTTGCTTCAACCGCTATTTTGGTGTGATAAATACAATTTCCTAGACTTTGAATTTAAGGTATTTGACCGTTGGGGAACAACTGTTTTTCAAACGAATGATATTGAAGAAGGCTGGGACGGTTCTTTTCAACATAAAAATAGCGCAGTAGGTGTTTTTATATGGTATATTCGCTATACTAGTCGAAAATGTGAGGAGGAAATTTTTACTAAAGGCAATGTTACTTTGGTGAGGTAAATTTTTCTAGCTTTAAAATGCAAATTTTAACGTAATTTTAACGTAGATACAAGGCATGCCTTGTATCTACAACCCAAACCTCACAACCCGAAACCTACAACCAACAAACCCACATATCATGTTACAAAAAATACTAACTAAATTAGCTCCCAAAAATGTACAATTAGTTGCGGTTTCTAAACGCAAACCTGTAGCTCTCATACAAAATTTTTATGAACAGGGGCAACTTGCTTTTGGCGAAAATTATGTTCAAGAATTAAAAGAAAAACAAAGCCAATTACCCAAAGACATTCAATGGCATTTTATTGGTCATTTGCAAACCAAAAAAGTGAAAGACATTGCTGCTTTTGTCCACTTGATTCATTCTGTAGATAGTTTGCGTTTGTTAAAAGAAATTAATAAACGTGCACAACAGCATGAGCGCATTATTAACTGTTTGTTGCAGTTTCACATTGCCACAGAATCCAGTAAAACAGGTATGGATTTAGATACTGCTACAGCCATTTTACAATCAGAAGAATTTGAAAATTTACAACATATAAATCTACGCGGGGTAATGGGCATGTCTACTTTTACCAATGACAAAGAGCAGGTGCGCGCCGAATTTAAAACCCTAAAAGGCATTTTCGACCAACTAAAAAGCGATTTTTTTGCTGTAAAAACGGATTTCGCCGAAATTTCTATGGGCATGTCAGGCGATTATGAATTGGCAATAGAAGAAGGCAG
>JAHDHV010000084.1:6102-13474 GCA_020631155.1 Bacteroidota bacterium
CCGAAATTTCTATGGGCATGTCAGGCGATTATGAATTGGCAATAGAAGAAGGCAGTACCATTGTTCGCATTGGTAGTTTGTTGTTCGGGGCGCGGGTGTAAGGATTTGACATGAGTTTCCAACTAATCATTTAAGCAAACCCTTTACAGTAGTATCATAGACTACTTTCAAGAGCTAGAAAAGTTTCACAAAACCTCTTTTTTTGTCAACACTTTAAATATAAACTAAATAATTCATTTATCATTAAGTTGAAAAAATAATACAAAAAAATCGGAAGTGAGTACAAATTGTATTATATTTGTCCTAGTGGTAAAATCATACACAGTCCTCCTTATGACATTACTTGTATCCATAGGTAGTGCAGCTTAATGTTGCTACTTTTTTATGAGTTTCCTCAATAAGTTAAGTAATTGTTTCCATCAAATAGATTCCTATTATTTTAGAGTTTGGAGCTAAGTTGGTTTTTTGCCTCTTATTTCATTGTTCAAAACAACAACAATTTAATTAAATTTTGTATTTTTTTGATTAATAAGATAAAAGATGTTAGTTTTAAAATTTATTAAAAAAATAAAAACTTTAAAACCTTCTAACCTCCAATATTATTGGAAATTATAACACTTACACTTTACTACTGCCAATCTTTTTTTTATGTTCAATAACTTCATGCACATTATTGTGATGAGTTAGTTACATACTTATAGCCTGAGTTTATCCTCATTCTGATATTGTTTTTTTGCAAAAAAAATAATCTAGGGATTGTGGATGAATACATCTATTGTATGTTCAGAACTAATACACCTAATTTTTTACTTGCAAATACCAAAAGAACTAAGTAAAAACCCGCCTTTTTTTCTCAAAAAAAAAAGAATATAACAAAATATTCTTTCTTAAAACTATAAACTACTGTTCCTTTTTACTTAGTAACTCAAATTACTTTTAAAAAATAATGAAATGAAAGTACTATCACCTACTCGACAGCTTGTAACAGCTTATCATGCAGTGCGGAAACAGACAGAGGCAATTTGTCAACCGTTGATGATAGAGGACTATGTGGTACAACCAGCGGCAGACGTTAGCCCTCCTAAATGGCATATTGGGCATGTTACTTGGTTTTTTGAGACCTTTATTTTACTGCCCTACAAAAAAGGCTACCAAGTATTTAACACCCAGTATCCCTTTGTATTTAACAGTTACTACGAAGGCGCAGGGGCAAGAATCTTGCGAACCAATCGAGGCAATTTGACGCGTCCAAGTGTAGAGGATATTTACAAATATCGTGCATATGTGGATGAGCATATGGAAGAATGGCTGTCTGAAACAGCATTAACTAAAGAGTTATTTGATCTAGTAACCATTGGTTTGCATCACGAACAACAGCATCAAGAACTGCTATTTACAGATATTAAATACATTTTAGGCACCAACCCACTCTTGCCAAAATATAAAGATGCAGTTCCTACTCCTACCCAAACCCAACTCACCAATAGTTGGCTGCCTGTTGAACAGGGAATTTACACCATTGGCTATCAGGGAAATGACTTTTTCTATGATAATGAAAGGGGGGTACACCAAGTTTTGTTACATGCCTACCAAATCCAAGATCGCCTAGTAACTAATGGGGAATTTATTGAATTTGTGGAGTCTGGAGCTTATACCAAACACGAATATTGGTTATCGGCAGGCAGAGCTTGGGTACTTGAAAATGGCATTACCCAGCCTTTGTACTGGCATAAAATAGATGGCAAATGGCATCAATATAAATTATCTGGTTTGCAAGAAATCAATCCTTATGAGCCTGTTACGCATGTGAGTTTTTACGAAGCCAGTGCTTTCGCGCTTTGGAGTGGCAAGCGATTACCAACGGAATTTGAATGGGAAATTGCTTGTAGACATTACGCACCTAACATTTCTAAGGTAGCTAATTTCTCGGATAATGGTCATCTACATCCCGTTGTGCAGCAAGAGGGAGACCATCAGCTGTATGGCGATGTTTGGGAATGGACAAATAGTTCCTACCTGCCCTACCCTTTTTACGCCAAATTAGAAGGTACTTTGGGCGAATACAATGGTAAATTTATGATTGATCAAATGGTCTTACGCGGTGGCTCTTGCGCTACTCCTCGCAATCACATCCGCCCAACTTACCGCAACTTTTTCCCTACACATAGTCGCTGGCAATTTATGGGTTTTCGGCTGGCTGAACATATTTAAATAGACACAAGACGTTAGACAAGAGATTGGAGACTTAAATACACCTAAAACTGATTAGAATTTTACTTTTCACCAACTGACCAATCATAAATACAATTATTTTAAATACAATTAATATGGAAGTAATGGTATGTTTCGTTTTTATCCTAACACTTTGTTTCTAAAATTGCTATTTGGCTATTTAGACTTTTAGCTCTTTAGCTGTTAGAAATTAGTTAAAATAAATCACTTTTTAATTTTTTTAGTGGATATAAGTTTTTGATTTTTATAGTATTATGATGGCTAAAGCCTTCATTACAGAAAATATCCAAAAAGAAATCAATCAGTAAAAAACGTCCAAAAACGAATCACTAATCTACTAATCACGAATCTACGAACTGTCAAAGTAACCACAAACTGTTTGGTAAAAAAACACGCTATTTGAAACATACCGAAGTAATAGCCTCAAACCTTTACATTCAAATCAACAAAACAGAAAAACATGTCATTAATATCAACTATCAACAAACAATTTGCCTTAGATGTCCAAAAGGGGCTGTCTGCTCAACCCAAAACATTGCCTTCTAAATATTTTTATGATAAACAAGGGGACGCACTTTTCCAGCAAATCATGCAGCTAGAGGAATACTATCCAACGCGCTGTGAGTACGAAATTTTCGATACTTATAAAATGCATCTACTTGATTTATTTCAGAAAAATAGCGATAAGCCCTTTAAATTAATTGAATTTGGGGCAGGTGACGGACATAAAACTAAGGTTTTATTAGATTATTTCACGAAAAAAGACCAAAACTTCCAATATGTTCCTATTGATATTTCGAGAAATGTGTTAAATGTCATTACCAATAAGTTTTCTAGGTCTTATCCTAGTTTAGATATACAAGCCTTTCATGGTGATTATTTTGAGGCTTTGAAAAGCTTGGAAACTGACCAAAACTATCGCAAGGTAGTACTGTTTATGGGCAGTAACATTGGTAATTTCTCTAATACAGAAGCGGTTCATTTCCTGCAACAAATTCACCAACGCTTATCAAAAGGAGATTTAGTGGTCATAGGAGTTGATTTGAAAAAATACCCACAACGCATTTTAGATGCCTACAACGATAAAAAAGGAGTTACACGCGATTTCAATCACAATCTACTTAAACGCATCAATAGAGAATTAGGCGGGAATTTTAGAATAGATAATTTCTTACATTATCCAACCTATAATCCACAAACAGGAGATGCCCAAAGCTATTTGGTAGCTAAAGAACCCCATGAGGTGCATATAAAAGCTCTAAATCAACGCTTCACTTTTGATGCATGGGAAAGCATTTACACCGAAATATCTAAAAAGTATAGTGTTAAAGAAGTCGAAGTTTTAGCACGAGAATCTGGCTTTCAGCTTATTCAACACTTTTTTGACAGGAATAAATATTTTGTAGATACTGTTTGGCAAAAGAATTAATCATTTCCATAAATAAGTGCCAAACACTATTTAATTGTGCACAATTTTGTGCTAAAGTATTAAAATTAATTTTGTCTAGGTACTTAAGTAGTTGGACAAAATTAAACGACATTTGAACTTATTGCAAGCTGTTAATAATGAATTACTTATCTCAAGTCTTATGTCTCATATCTTATGTCTCATATCTTATGTCTCATATCTTATGTCTCATATCTTATGTCTAGGTACTTAACTCCAAAAAACAAACGAACCCATATGTTAAATAAAAAGGTCTTTTTTCCCCCTTTAATACTACTATTAATTACCTTAACATTCAGCTTTCTTGATAATGAGCGTTTTTTGGCTGTTGTCAAACAAGCCAACCAGTGGATATTACAACATTTTGGTTCTTTGTTTTTATGGAGTACTTTCTTTTTTCTAGTGCTATTGTTGATCGCCTATTTTTCTCCTTTGGGAAAGGTAAAAATAGGCGGTCGCAATGCAAAACCCATTCTCACTCGATGGCAATGGTTTGCTATTGCGCTTTGTACTACCCTTGCCGCAGGTATTTTGCTATGGGCTTGCGCCGAACCACTGTTACACTTTCACCAGCCTCCCAAACAGCTAGGTATTGCTCCCAATAGTCCCGAAGCTGCAACTTTTGCGATGTCTACCCTCTTGATGCACTGGACTTTAACGCCTTACAGCATTTACGCCATCACAGGGCTGATGTTCGCTTTGTCTTACTATAATCTGCGGCAATCCTTTAGCATTAGCTCCATCCTTTACCCACTCATCGGCAGAAGAGCGCATGGTGCTTCGGGGATGATTATGGACAATATTTGTTTGTACGGCTTGGTTACAGGCATGGCCGCATCCTTAGGCGCAGGCATGTTAACCTTAGTTGGTGGCATTGAAACGGTTATGGACATCCCGAAATCTAATTGGTTGATGGGGCTGATTGGGTTGGCAATTGTGTTGACGTTTGTGGTTTCGGCTGCCAGTGGCTTGCAAAAAGGCATCCGTTTTCTGTCGGATTGGAATATGAAAGCCTTTGTTGTTCTCGCTCTGTTTGTATTCTTTTGCTCTCCCATCAAAGAGGTGCTATCATTTAGCTGGGCAGGTTTCCAAGATTACGTTTATTACTTCCTACCACGCAGTACCAATATTGGGGCTAATATTGAAGCCGAATGGCATAACAATTGGCTGTTTTTTTATTTGGCAAATTGGTTTGCTTGGGCACCCATTTCTGCCTTATTCTTAGGACGCTTATCTGTGGGCTATACTGTTAGAGATTTTATTCATTTCAATTTGTTATTCCCTTCCCTTTTTGCAGGTATTTGGTTAATGATTTTTGGCGGCACAGCCCTACAATTTGATATGGCTTCTAATGGTGAATTATTCGGCATATTACAAGCACAAGGCGAGCAAAATGTGATGTATGAAGTATTCAACCAACTGCCATTCGGTAAGATTTTGAGTGTGGTCACCATTTTGCTAGTCTTCGTTTCCTATGTCACTGCTGCAGATTCTAACACCTCCGCCATGAGTGCCATTAGTAGCGTTGGCATCAGCCCCGAAAATCCCGAAGCTCCCCTGTTTATCAAAGTAATTTGGGGTACTTTAATCGGTGTCATCGCTTGGGTCATGACCACAACAGCAGGCATTGACGGCATTAGAATCTTGAGCGTTTTAGGTGGGTTTCCTGCTTTATTGCTCATTATTGCGGTCGCCTTTGGGCTGATTAAATTGCTGTTCAATGTGGACATGCTGGATAAATGATTTTCTAAATTGAAAATGGAAAGTTGAAAATTGAAAATTATTTTCAAAAAAATACAAAAAATACATCTATCCCATTTTACATAAAAATCACGAATCAACGAATCACGAATCACGAATCACGAATCACGAATCACTAAACAAATGAATCAAATAAAACTAGACAATATCAGTAGAAGTAAACATCAATTATCCATTACCTACTTTTTCAACGACTATCGTTTTGAGGTTGCTTTGTGGTATGATACGGTTGACTTTTCGGTCTTGGAAAGTCGGTATGGACGGTCTTATATAGATTGGCTGTGTTTTCATATTGCTGCTTTTGAATTTAATAAACTCACCTCGCTTCGCCCCGATCAGGTGGACTTTGGCGATTATCGTCATTATTGTACAAAAGCTTTTTTTACACTATGGCTAAAAATACAGCAAAAAGTATGGGCACAGTGGCGATATGAAAACAATGCTCCCAATTATCAAGGCCCTGCCCTAGCTCACCTCTTTGCTTCTTTGGAAAATATTCCTCAAAAAGTTTCTAATCAGCTAGGTACAACAGAGGTATTGGCTTTTTGTGGCGGTGGAAAAGACTCTCTGGTTTCTGCAAGATTACTGGAAAATCTCAATATACCTTATGCATCCTTTGTCTATTCCAATTCCATTTATGGTACTGCTCAAAAACAGCATCAACTCATTGACCAACTTTTGTCGGGTCTAAAACCTAGCAAAGTTCACCGTCAATTTGTGTACGATAGTTTTGTGGACTGCCCCATCTTAAACATTGCTACTGACATTCCTTCTAGTTTATTATTGGCTGCCGAAACGCCGAGTTCCATTTTTGCCTCTTTGCCTATTGTGCTTACCGAAGGCTATCATCACATTGCGCTCGGTCATGAACGCTCGGCTAATGTCGGCAATTTGATATGGGAAAAAACTGGCGAGGACATCAATCATCAATGGGGAAAATCGTATGAGGCAGAGCAGTTGTTAAATAGCTACATTAAACAATCTCTGATTGACAACTTCTCTTATTTCAGCATTTTACAGCCTATTTATGATGTAGTTATTTTTAATTTATTAAAAGAAAATACCGATTTACTGCCCTATGCTCACTCCTGTAATATTAGCAAGCCCTGGTGTAAAAAATGCCCTAAATGCGCCTATGTTTGGCTAAATTATATGGCTTACCTACCTGTAGACTTAATTAATCAAATTTTTGATGGGGTTAATTTATTGGATATTGAAGAAAATCAATTGTGGTTTGAGCAAATGCTGGGGCTAGGGGCACATACGCCTTTTGAATGTATTGGTCAAATTGAAGAAAGTAGACTGGCTTTACACTTATGTAAACAAAAAGGAGTATCAGGAAAAGCAATGCGTTTTTACGAGGCTTTTAAACAGGAAAATTTTGAACAAATTGCCGAGCATTTTACAACCCTTAACACTACCCAAATTGGCTATCCAGAAAAATACAAACAAAAAATATTAGATAAACTAACCCAAACAGCCGAAAAAAGCAAATACTATATTCAATCAAAAAGTCAGGAAGTGGTTTTGTAGATAGCTTTGATTATTCCTTTGTCACTTTGTTTATAAAATTATTTTATCTATTTATTTCTTAAAAATTAGCAATGACAAATAATTAAAAAATTTGCTAATCACCAAACATAAAATATAAAAAATAATCAATTAATCTTTCCCTATGCAGTATTTTGGATGATTTAAGCTGCCTAGAAATTGCCCAATATCTCCAATAAAATTTAACATTAACAATACTTAAGTAACTAGACAAAATTAAACGACTATTGGACTTGTTATAAATCATTGATAGTGAGACAATTATCTCACGTATCATATCTTAAATCTTATGTCTAAGTACTTATTTTCTCTAAAAAAAAATTACATTTATGAAAAAGCAAGAACCCAAAGTGTTTGATATGATTGGCATTGGCTATGGCC
>JAHDHV010000084.1:13574-18080 GCA_020631155.1 Bacteroidota bacterium
TTTATGAAAAAGCAAGAACCCAAAGTGTTTGATATGATTGGCATTGGCTATGGCCCTGCTCATATCGCACTGAATATTTGTCTAAAGGAGTGCAAAAAAAACACCACTTACAACTCCCTATTTCTCGAAAAAAAGAAAAATTTTGTATGGCATGAAGGGCTATTACTACCCAATACATATATGCAAATTTCCTTTTTAAAAGATATTGCCACACTAAGAAATCCAAACAGCAAGTATACCTTTATAAACTATTTATTTGAGCAAAATCGCCTAAATGAGTTCATCAATCTTAATCAAACACAGCCTTCAAGAGCCGAGTTTAACGACTATTTAAGCTGGGCAGCTCAAAAAAGTAGCCAAAATGTAACTTACAATAGGTTTGTAAAACAGGTGCTTCCAATTGTTAACCCCAATACTGGCAATGTTGAACTGCTAAAGGTGATTGCCTATGCTCAAGAAAAAGGCAGGAATCATACTTTTTATGCAAAAAATCTCAGTGTTGCATTAGGTAGTATTCCGAATAAATTAATGTTGGGCACACTTAATCAGGTAATACATTCTGCTGAGTTTTTGCATAAAATAAAGACGTTAAAAAAGGATAAAGCCTATCGTTTTGTGGTGGTAGGTAGCGGACAAAGTGCTATAGAAATGTTGTTGCACCTCTACCACAATTTCCCCAATGCTCAAATAGATACTGTTCTTCGCAAATTTGCCTACAATTCTGTTGCCTCCTCTCCTTTTGTCAATGAAATATTTGATAATAAACAGGTGGATTCCCATTATTTTGGCAATAATTATGTGAAAGAACATCTATTTATAAAGCCAACAAATTATGGAGTTTGTGATGAAAAAGAGTTAAGCGAATTATATGGCATTATGTATCATCAAAAATGTACCAACAATAATAGGATAAGCATCAAAAACTTCACCACTGTAGTAGGCGGCAAACAAATGGGTGAGGGAGTAGAATTGCGATTGGAAGATATGGAAAAGGAAGTAAGCTACACCCAACAATATGATGCAGTGTTTTTGGGAACTGGTTTTAGGAAACACTCCCTCAATCTTTTGGATAAACTGCGCCCTTATTGTGTGGAAAAAAATGGAGAATTGTTTGCAAATAGAGACTATAGTGTGCGAACAAAAACAGATTTTCAGCCTAAAGTATTTCTTTTGGGACATTCGGAGGCGCAACATGGCATTGGCAATACCCTATTGTCAAACATAGCAGAACGAGCAGAGGAGCTTAGAAAAGCATTGGAAAAACATTTGGCGACTCAAACAACTTACCGAAAAAGTAGTTCATTCCTTGATATTTCTAAAAATATGCCATTAACCGACTCTGCCAGACTTTAAAATAGTTCCCATTATTGGCAACAACATCTCCCGACCTTTTTTACATAAATCATTAATAAAAATTACTACAACATGTCCACAACAAACATTAAAAATACATCCACTAAAATATTAGTTCGCCGATTTAATCCTGATGAATTGGCACTTTCCTATAATGCTCTGTGCAATCACCTTTACCCTTGGGATGGGGTGGTTAATACGCCATTTGGGGCAGCACAATGCTTGGTAGAACCGCTACAGGTAACAGACATTCACAACCATCATGAGGGCGAAACTTTTTTCATTATGGAAGGCGAGGGCGAAATCACCGTTGATGGCGAAAGCACGCCTATAGCAGCAGGTGATGTCGTGTATTTTGTGCCTTTTACCAGCCATGCCATTAGAAATACCTCCCCTACCCAAAACTTATTATTGCTGACCATTTATTGGGAGGATATGAATTTATCTGCTGGTATTGCTCAAAAGAAAGCACAACAGCCAATTATCACAAGCAAACGGGTATGGGTTGCTCCTCCCCCTGTTACCCCTAATGGCGATTTGCATCTTGGTCATCTTTCTGGCCCCTATATTGCTGCTGATGTTTATGTTCGTTCTTTGAAAATGCAAGGCGTGGAAGCTTACTATACAAGTGGCGGACATGATAGCGAAGGTTATGTTTTAACAACCGCCGAAAAACTAGGCATGACGGGAAAGGAGTTGGCAGATAAAGCCAGTAAAGAAGTTCGTCAAACCATGCAAAAAGCCAATATTCACGTAGACTATTTTTGGCGACCAGACAAGTCGGAGGAGTATGTAAAATTTGTTCATGACTTTTTTCTAAAACTCTACAACAAAGGCTTTATTGTTAAAAAAGAAACGCCTTCCCTCTACTGCCCATCCTGCGATAAACTGTTGTTCCAATCCTATATACAAGGGGAATGCCCACAATGTGGCGATGAATCTCAAGCCAATAGCTGCGAAAATTGCGGACGCTCCAACAATCACGATGAACTAAAAAATGTACACTGCGCTACCTGTGGCACCAAACCCATTGAACGCCCTTTAGAAAAATTATATTTTCAAGTCAAACCATTTGAAAAGCAGTTGAGAGCATATTATAGAACAGTGAAAATGGCTCCTCGGCTTCATGCGATTTGCGAGCAAGCTATTTTAGATGGGCTGATTGAACGTCCGATTTCGCAGGTCACCGATTGGGGCATGACAATTCCCTTGGAAGGTTTTGAAAATCAAAGACTGGAAACTTGGTTTGAATTGGCTCCAGGGCAATGTTTTTATGGTGTTGGTAAAATGGCGGAACAGGCTGGATTAGATGGTAATTGGGAAAGTTTTTGGAAATCGCCAGAGGCAGATGTCGTGCAGTTTTTTGGGTTCGACAATGGATATTTTTACGCCCTTCTATTTCCTGCCATTTACCTAGCTTACGATGCCGATATTCAGTTGCCAAAAGTATTTGTGAACAATGAATTTTATCATTTAGAAGGCTCAAAATTTTCTACCAGTCGAAGGCATGTAATTTGGGGAGCAGATATTTTAAAGGAATATTCATCCGATGTTGTTCGCTTCTATGTATCTTATACACGCCCCGAAACAGACAATACCAATTTTAGCAAAAGTGAATTTAAAGCAACGCTCGAACAAGAATTAAATCAGCAATGGAATCAGTGGATAAACGAGGTAAGTGAACGCCTTGAACGACAATATCAAGGAGTTGTGCCTTACCCCGGCGCGTGGTCAGATTTTCATCAAACCTTTTATAAAGACCTAAATAATTTGACTAAAACCATCAAAATAGCCTATCAAGCCGAAACTTTTTCTCCCCAAAAGGTGAGCCATAGTTTATGCGAATGGGTGCGGCTTGCTCGGCGTTTTGGAAAAGCAGAAGCCTTTTTAGCCACTGTCAATTCTAAAAAAGACGAAACCAGAACGGCAATGGCATTGGAATTGATGGCCGTAAAGCAATTCGCGCTATTAATTGCTCCAATAATGCCTAATTTTGGAGAAAGATTGTGGAAATCATTGGGATTTCAGGAATCTATTTTTAACAATACTTGGAAAAGTGAACTAGAATTTGTGGCAGGTGGGACAAAAATAAATGCATTGCCTAAAGTGGTATTTACAGCTGATGTTTAGGTAGTTAGATGGGAGACTTGAGATAGTTAATTTACTATTAAGAGTGAGTTCAAAATGTTGTTTAACTTTGTCTAGTTTAATGATGGCTTTATCAGGCAACAATAAATCTAAAAAAATCATGAAAAAAATAGCTATTTTAGGCTTTGGCAAGGTGGGCAAAACACTCTGGAAAAAAATACAAAACGAGGCACTTTGGCAAGAGCAATTTCAGGTAAAATACCTTTGGAATAGGAGTTATGAAGTCTTTGAAAAAGAGCATATCCCAGACAGCACCATCATCTGTAAGCGCGTGGAAGATGTTTTACACAATATCGCTGATATAGACCTTGTAGTAGAGTGTGCTCATGCTGATGTGATCAAACAATATGGTGCCTTGTTTTTGGAGCAGACTGATTTATTGGTTTTCTCACCAACTGTTTTTAGTGATGCTGCTTTTCGTCAATCCATACAAGCTATTTTGCAAGAAAAAAAGCAAACCTGTTATCTTCCACTTGGGGCGTCTATAGCTATCTGGGATATTATTCGATTGGAGCAAAACAGGCAGTTGAAGCATTTAAAAATAACGATGACCAAGCCTCCACAATCTTTTAGAATAAAGGATAAGGTAGCGAATGTCCGATTACAATTAGCAACAATTCTTGGTAAGCGCACCGAAATCGCAACGGATAGCATCGCTAAAATCAATGCCATGGCTCCTCAAAATACGAATACCATGGCCATTTATGCCCTAGCTGCCCCAAGTTTGGATTCTTCAAGATGTGTAGGGGCTATTTACGCCGACTCCAATATAGAAGCGCATATCGTACAATGTGAAGTCGAAACAACTATTGGCTTGACTTATCATTTTGAGCGATACAATCCAGCTAAGGTAGACGCAGTAACAGGTTCTGCCACTTTTGCCTCTTTTCTAAATAGTGTGCTCCGCCACGATAGCGGTATTCGACACAATCATTTTGTGTTTTGTTGAGTTTTGGCTTTTTAGCTTTTTAGCTTTTTAGCTTTTTAGCTTTTTAGCTTTTTAGC
>JAHDHV010000085.1 GCA_020631155.1 Bacteroidota bacterium
GATTCAAAAGGGTACACAAAAGTCATCATTCTTTTCTAGGAACCTTTTCTACATTACTTGTCTTTCGCTAGTTTTTTATGGAGAAAAACAGATTTAATAAAACTAAAATTCAATCAATCAAAGCCTTTGATTATCAATGATTTATAAGAATTATCTAAGCCTAAAAAAGTGTGACCCCTCTGGGGTCAAAAAACGCAACTTCACTTTTTTCTAACATACTTTGACCCTGCTAGGGTCATTTATTTCCTATATGACCGCAGAGCGGTCAAAGTATGTTAGCTAAATATTCAACCTAATTACACGACCCTAGCAGGGTCGCACCCTATTTAACAGTATAAGTATATTGTAATCACTCAAATACAAATACTATGTTTTTTTCAAATTCTCATTTTCCTACTTTGAAACCAGTGAAAGCCAAGACATTAAGTTTCCATAGAAAAATTTAGTTTTCTATAAAACTAGATTTGGTTGCTGAAAGCTAGTTATAAAGAACTTCTTGCTTCATTTGTGTACCCTTTTGAATTTTGGGAAAAGATAAAGATAAGTTAAAAATTTTTAATCACAATTTTTTACACACTCGCCTTTGGAGTTAATGTAAAAGGTTCTGTTATTTTGTTTGACTCTAGCCCCCCCTCGTTGGAAGGCATAGGCAATATCGTATATGGTTGGAATAACTAGTTCGTTTGATGTGTTGATAAATCCATATTTTCCTGCTTTTTCCACTACTGCCAATCCTTCGCTAAATACATGGGCATAGTCATATTGTAGGGGAATAGCAACTTTGCCCTGTTCATTGATGAATCCCCATTTATCAGACTTACAAACCGCTGCAAAATCTTCTCTAAAAGAGTAGGCATAGTCATACTCTAGGTGAACTACTTCTTCACCCTCCCGATTTAGAAAGCCATATTTTTGATTCTGCACTCTAATGAACTTTTTCTGCCCATGCTTTCTGCTGTTATTTTTATCAATATATCTTTCTATAGAAGTGTAAGACTTAGTTAATTTTCCTTTATTCTTATTAAATAAAACCCATTTGTTATTTTTCCATAACTTTATTAAATCTTCATAGAAACAGTCTATTTTTTCATATGTTATAGGTACAACTATTTTCCCATTTTTATTACATATACCATATTTATTGTCTTTTTTTAGGGTAAACAAATCATATTTAAATTTTGATGGAAAATGATAAGGATAATAAAGACGTTCCATATTATCTTTGATACCAGAATGAATTTCATCATATTGAATCGGCAAGATAAGAATGCCCTTTTTATTTACTAAACCATATTTACTGTCTTTTTTCACCAAAAATAAATCATTTACAAAAGGAAAGGTAGCATCATATATTATAGGAATAACTTCTTTACCTTCTTGATTAATAAAGCCCCATTTACCATTCTTTTTTGCGCTCGCTATACCATAACTAAATGATTGGATGGCTTCATATGAAATCGGAACCACTACTTTACCCTTAGAATCAATCAAACCATACTGCCCATCTTTTTGCACTCGAACTAAACTGTTGCCTACTTTATACACACTCTCATAAATGACAGCAATAATTTCTTTGCCTTTTCGGCCAATAAAACCATATTTATCGTCTTTTTCTACCTTTGCTAACTCACCTCTAAAGGAATCAATTTTATTATAAATGAACGGAATAACAGTTTCCCCTTTTTGATTGAGGAAACCATATTTGCCATCTTTTTTTGCAAGAGCCATTCCTTTATCAAAAGAACCTAGATAGTAATAAATAAGTGGAATAATTTCCTGCCCAAGATCGTTGATGTAACCATATTTGCCATTTTTTTTGACTAAATGTAACAGGTCATAACTATATTCTAAATCGGTATATTGATAAGGAATAAGTACACGCCCCTGTTTATCAATACAACCCCATAGTCCATCTTTTTTTACCCATGCTTTGTCATTTCTAAATTGAAGTACTTTATCATAAATGAGTGGTATCTGTACTTCAAATTTGGTATTGAGGAAACCCCGTAATCCATCTTTAGCAACCATAATTATGCTTTCCTCAGGTTGGGAATAAACTTCATCATAATCCAACTGCAAAACAGTTTCTCCTTTACGATTAATACCTATGTTTTTTCCATTATGTTTAACAATGGCAATGCCCTCAATAAATGGATTGGCATATTCATAAATCAATGGAATGACTTCCTTGCCTGTTGTATCAATAAAACCATATTTTCCTTTATGATTCATCGCTGTTCTATCGCTAACTGCCGCTAGACCTTCTTTGAAACAACTGCTACGACTGTATTTCGCATTTATTTCTTGAGGCAGTATTGGTTCTGTTGTTTCTTTTGTTGTCGCTTTTTGGAGGCTATCCTTTTTTGTTGACTCTTGTGCTTGTACAGCATTGATAAACAGAAAATAAAAGATGCTGATTAAAATAAATAGTAAGTGCTTTTCCATAGGGTTTGTTTTTTATTGTTTTGGGAAAAGATAAGGATGTGTCAAGGATTTAGGGAATGAAATTTATTAAAATTACTAAAAAAAACAAAGTTTTCACTAGAATTAAGTGCCTAGACAAAATTAATGCTACAATAGAAAAAGACTAAACTACTCATTTCTAATACTTTAGCACAAAATTGTGCACCATTAAATAGTGCTTGGCACTTACATACTCTTTTCTACTTCATCTAAAAATTGATTGATTTCAAAATCGTTTTTGAATATGTAAATTGATTTAACTGATTGGAATTTTTGTATTTTGTTTATTAGTTTTTTTCTTTTTTTAAAATTAAATGTGGCTACATAAAGATAGAAATCAGCATCAAATTTTTCCTTACAATTACTTGCCATATCTGGCCGCTTCTTCCTATAGTATTGCAATGTTCGCTTTGTAATTCGCCACAAACATTTAAGCGTTGAACAATCAAGAAAAATAACCGTATCAGCCCTTTTTAGTCGAATATCCATTGTTCTCGCATAATTACCATCAATAATCCACTCTTCTTGCTCACTCAGTTCTTTTACTATTCCATCCCATTCTTCGGCTTCTGTTTCCACCCAATTTGGTTTCCAATAATATTTATCTAAGGGATACAAATCAATATTGCTGATGGCGTGAAGTTTCCTTGAAAAAGTTGACTTTCCTGCCCCACAACAACCAATTACCATAATTCTTTTCATATTTGCTGTTTTTATTAGTATTGTGTCAGACATAATTAGGAGGCTCTTACCTCAGCGATTTTTCTGCATACAAATCATTGTTGCTACCATTTTTGTGAATACCGTTTTTTCCTGTTCGTCCATCACAAAGCCATCGCAAATGGTCAGTGTTTTGCCTGCCTTAAATACTTTACCAATGGCAATTATCCGTTTGCCCACCGCAGGACGCAGCAGATTTACCTTAAACTCAACGCTTAATACATCTGCATCTTCGGGCATTAATGTGAGTGCGGCATACCCACAAGCAGAATCAGCGATAGAAGTCAACACGCCTGCATGGAAGTAGCCGTTTTGTTGTGTCAATCCTTCGTGAAATGTGCAGGCAATTTTTACCAGCCCTTTTTCTACACTTATCAACTCTGCGCCAAGTGTCTGCATAAATTGTTGCTCATTAAAGCTTTTGATTATTTTTTCTTTCATGAAAATACGGTTTGATTTGTACGGTAAAACTACTACTTTTGGCTTTTTGGCTTCTTATTAAATTATTTAAAACTCAAAAATTTTAGAGTTTGGAAATAGATTGGTTTTTTATTAAAAAAATAATTTATTTTTAATATATTGAATTGATAGATTGTTAAGTGTTAAATATTTTTTTATTAAAAAGCCTTAAAACCTTAAAACCTTCCAAACTCCAATAACCTTCTAAAACCTAAAACAGAAAGCCTATGAACATTCAAGAGCATCATTTAAGTGTTCGCCGTACAGCGCGCTATTATACCTATGGCGAATTAAGTCCTAAAACACGTCATATTTGGTTGGTTTGTCATGGGTATGGGCAGGCGGCGGCAGGTTTTATTCGCTCTTTTCGTTGTTTGCCACCCGATACGCACTACGTAATTGCGCCCGAAGCTCTGTCGCGCTTTTACTGGAAAGACTTCACCGGCCCAATTGTCGCCTCTTGGATGACCGCAGAAGATCGTGTTCATGAAATTCAAGATTATATTCAATACCTTGATCAATTATACAAACATATTACAGAAAATATACCATCTAATAATTGTAGTATCAATGTTTTAGGTTTTTCACAAGGCGCAACAACTGTCAGTAGGTGGATTGGGCAGGGGGAGGCAAAACCCGACCATTTGCTCTTTTGGGCAGGGGCTATTGCTCACGATTTAGATTGGCAGCGCGCCGCCAGCAAATTTAAACAAATGAAGTTATGGCTCTGCATCGGCACTAATGATGAGTATATCAAAGCTCCACAAATTGAAGCCCAAAAAACGGTTTTACAAGAGCAAACTGTTCCTTTCAAATTGGTGCTATTTGATGGTAAACATGCCATTCATCAGCCTACTTTGCTTGCTCTTTTACCAGATTTGGAGAAGCCTTCCTTATTGGTATAAGAAGTGAGAAAATGCTAAATTGATTTAGTTGGATTAACTTGACAATGATAAATTACTAAAATCGCTTATTTAGCCTTAGAGCAATCTATTGGTTCAAACTTAAAGGCATTGAGATTTAGTTGAAAGCAAGTTCCGTCTTTTTCGGCATATACCTTTGATTTGATTTCACGATTGTATTTGGGATGTTTGCCAAAGTAAATTTTAGGGTAAATAGCTTCTATAATGTTGCCATCAGAATCTACTATTCCATACAAGCCGTTTTCTTTGAAAATCCATTTATGAACTTTGGGATAGCTCATATAATTTGTAATATTTATAAAATCTTCTTCGCTTTTTTGTAGAATCGTTTGTTTTTGAATGGCTAAAGAATCTTTCACCAAATGCCATTGGTCTTCCTTTTGGAAAGAATAGTAAATAATGGGTCTTTGCCCACCAATATAGCCCATTGGAGTAAAGTCAGTATATTGGATAGGAACAATAGCTTTAATGGGTTTGTCCAATTCAATCAATCCATATTTTCCGTCTTTTTTGGCTTTAAATGCTCTGAGATGCTTAAAATATTCTAATGATTCATATTCGTAAGGGAGCAAAGATTTACCTTTGTCTTTACCACTGATACTAACCACCGACTGATAATCACCTTTTTTTACAATGACAAATTCTACTGGTAAAAGACCGCTTTTCAAGCCCCTTATATAACAACCCATTTCATCGTATTCAAAGGGTAAAATTGCTGCTCCATACTGGTCTAATAAACCATATTTACCTTCATTTTTTAAAATCAAATAATACGGGTTTACACCATAATTAGAACAATAGCGAGCTTCATAAATAGAGTCGATCAATTGATAATTCATTTGATTGTAAACTCTTTCTATTCCTTTGTAGGTCGCAGGATGGAAAATGTTTTTTTCGCTATACTTAGGGGAATCATTTAACCTCAAGTCAGCCCGATTTTCTACGGTTTCGTAGGAGATGTTAAATCGCTCCTGTAGTATGGGATGGCTAAATTTTTTGGCTTTGGTCTTGTGGTAGGGGCTAGTGGGCAATACCCAATCGCTGTCTGATACTTGGCCATCTTTATCTAAATGCACCCAAAACAACAGGACGTTGCGGCCTGAGTGTTTGGATAGGGTGTTTCGGATTTGCTGAATTTCGGATTGCTTAACAGAGCTTTCGGTAATGTAGAGTTTTTTGATGAGTGAAGTTTGCAATGCTACTTCACTGTATTTTTTCAAAACCTGAAAGTAATTTTGGATTTTGCCTTTTTTGTTAATTTCATCAAATTGTAATTCTAATATCTCCAAAGCGGCTTGATTGTCTTTATTGAGAAAGATGGGTTCTTCCTCTTCTACATATACCTCAACTACATCCTCTATACCTCCAATTTGGGCAATACAAAAAGTGGATGTGATGCATAAAAGGAGGAATAAACTAAGGGTTTTTTTTATGTTGATAAAAGCCATAAGTAAAATTATATTTTTATTAGTATGCTTCATTATCTGCCTAATACTTTGGTTGTAAAATTGCTTTTTAGCTCTTTAGCCTTTTGGACTTTTAACTGTTAGAAATTAGAAATTAGTGCTTGGCACTTATTTTTTAGTCATTTACATGATTATAGCAGATAAAATCTGATCGTATGTATGTAGTTAGACAAAATGTTTGAAAATGAATCATTAATCCACAACCTGTCAAAGTAAGCAAAAATTGTTTAGTAAAAAAATACAACATTTGAAACATACCAAAAAACACCCATATTTCAGTATTTTTTTACCAAAATATAGGTGTTGAATGAATTTAAAAGAGATAAGGTTTAATTTTTAATTTTTCAATTAAGTAACTAGACAAAACTAACCTAAACAACAATTAGGTTTATCATAAATCACTCATAATGAATTAATTATCTCACGTCTCACGTCTCACGTCTTATGTCTTATGTCTAAGTACTTAATACTGAATCACGAATTTTGCCGTATCCAACACTTTCGATTTAGACACAATAGATACAAAATAAATGCCTACAGGTAATTGCTCTAATGGTATGGTGAGCATATCATCTGGGTTTATTGAATCTAAATTGTAATTGGTCAATATTTGTCCATCAATATTTGTGATTTGTATAGATAAGTCTTGAGATTCTGCAAGTGTTAGATTTGCTAAACTCAATCTAAGTAAGCCTTCTGCATTAGTAGGTGAGCCTAAAACGCTAATGATTTCCCTTTTTGTATCGGAAGCAGAAAGTTCGTCCAAAGATGAAAATCCACCACTAAAATCATCCTCATCTCCAATCACTGGATCACCGCTATTATCTGTTCCAGTGACGGCATTACTATCTACAGCTACAAAAGAGGTGTATTTGGTTACCAAACTATATTTTAAGCCTAGTTGGGTGATTTCTTCTTCTATACTAACAGTGTCCATTTCATTGCTGGCAATGCCATAATCGGACATTAATTTGATTCTTTTTCGCGCCCATAAATATTTTAAGGCTATATTCTCGTCTACATTAGCGGTATAATCGGCGAAGTTTAAGGAACTGGATACAACGCCATCTGCATAGTCGCCTTCGATGCTAATGCTCCCCTCGGCAGGGCCGTTGTATTTTCCGTAGACAATAATCGGTCTTTCGGCGAATACATCGGGAATCGTTAGCGGTTCTACATCATAGACATCAATCCCCTCAAAAGTAGTTTCAATATTGGTCAAAACGGGTTTTTCAATGTACTCCTTAAAGGTAGTTGCCATTGCATCGGCATCAACTGCCCCTGTCACAATAAATGCCTCGCCTTCACCAACATAAGCAATGCCCTCAATAATAAAGCGATTGACAGAGCCGCCTATACCAAAGGAGAAGAAGTTGGCTTCATTCAGATTTTCGCGAATCAAATCATAGGCTTCCTTTTCTACGGTAACATAACCGTCTGTTAGAATCACAAATGTTCTGGAATAACCTGCTGTACCACCCATACCTAATGCCTGTTCCATAGCTGGCAACAGTTGAGTTCCTCCGCCACCATTTTGGTTATTAATCATATCCAAAGCCATATCAATATTCTCATTGGTTACGGCCAAAGAATTTTCGGATAATACCGTAGAACCGCCTGCAAAGAAAAGAATATTAAATTTATCCTGAGTGTTTAAGTCAGCTAATAAATTGGAAATGAGTTGTTTAGAGGTTTCTAAAGGTGCGCCACTCATAGAGCCAGAGACATCCATAATAAAAATGTATTCTCGCTGGGGGCTATCAAAAGGAACATCGGGTTTGGCGGGCTGTATCATGGATAAAAAGAAATTTTCTTCCTCGCCTTCATACAACAACAAGCCTGTTTCAATCTGATTTCTGTGGAGGCTATAATCCACGATAAAATCGTCTCCGGGACTGGTATTTAGGGTCGTTTCTGTTGAATTGCCCACATAATCGAAGACCACATTATGCGACTGACAATTTGCTTGGACGGGCATCCCTGCATTTATTTTCAAATGGATGTTTAAGGCGGTCTGTGACACTGACAAGGAATCTGCAATGCTTTGATTGACCCAAGGCTCCCCATTAGTGGTGTATCTTGGCCCTACAATATTGGGGAATACAAATTGGTAAACGCCATTGTTGGGAACCAATAATTCGGTATAGACCATTCGCACTTTCAAAGAATCGCCAGAATTGATATTGGCGAGGCTCATTTGAAAAACATTCGGTCTGTTTTGCTCTAAGAGTGCGGCGGTTAAGCCTACACTATCGGCATTTTCAAAAATGGTTTGTGCTTCGTCTTTTCGTTTTATGACGGCTTTTACGGTACGGTCGTTGATAATCATTTCCATGCTGTAGACGGCGGCATTGGTAGACATAGGAAAAACGTAGGTGGCATCAATTTCAGATTCTCCAGAATTGAAATAGGTTTGTTCCACTACTACATTGGCGATGACACCACTGATGGTAGCGTCAATGTCGGTAGATAGGAGTGCAAAGGCAACCCCTGTACTGTCGGGACTGGATACGTTGAAGTAAGGACATTCGGTTACGTCATCATCACCTTGACCAAAGGAAAAACTTATGGATGCTAAAAACAAAAGGAGACTGATTACTAAAACTTTCTTTGGAAAAAGGTGTCGTTTTGACTTCATCATGTTGAATTAAGTTGGGGAATAAATAATAAATATAATTAATGGAATACTAAATATAACTTAATTTTTTGTTTTTGGCAAATGTATTTGTGGGTTGGGAGGGAGTGGATTCGTTGAAAGTCTTACAGTATTTTAATAAAAAAAACGCCAATATTTTTATTCAATTTTTCCAAAATAAGTAAGTAGAAAAAATTAAACAACTCTTGGAATTGCCATAAATCATTAATAGTAAATGAATTATCTCACGTCTCTTATCTTAAGTCTAAGTACCTATTTGCTCTCAATTCCATCATTTTTCCTTTTTCAAAGTTTTTATATCCGCTATCAACTGATTGATGGAAGCTTTATTTAAGCCATTGTAAATTCCTCTGATATGCCTATTTTTATCTATTAAAACGAAATTTTCGGTATGTAAAAACTCATCATCTTCTTTTTTTAAGCCTAAATCTTCTTCTACAAAATAGTCGTGCCGTCCTAGTTTGTAAATCTCTTTTTGCTCGCCTGTTACCAGATGCCATTTGTGAGTGAAAATGTCTTTATTTTGTGCATAATGTTTTAGTACTGAAACAGAATCCTTTTCAGGGGTGACGGAATGAGACAGCAACAACACCTCCTCATCATTTAAAAATTCGTCTTGTAGGAGCTTCATATTATTGGTCATCTTTGGGCAGATGCCAGGGCAGGAGGTAAAGAAAAAATCAGTAACATATATTTTCCCTTCAAAATTTTTTTCTGTTATCGTATCTCCTTCTTGATTAATGAGTTGGAAGGGGGAAATGCGATGTAAATTTTCTATAGTTTCATTGTCCTTATTCAGCCAAAGGGGGGTGAAAGTGGCTTCATTATAATAGGGGAGTTGGTCTACTCTGCTTTTTTTACCCTTATTTTGACAGTTTACTAAAAAGAATACCGTCAAAATGAAAAATAGACTAATTTTTATACTGTATTGTTTCATCATCCAATTCATAACAAAGTGCTGCTCTTTTTAAGCCAAAAATTCTACCATTTTTAGCTTCATAGTTATTGTATAATTTTCCATTCTCTCGCCATGATTGCTGCAAACCTTCCTCTTTTCCATTCACCAAATTACTGAGTTTGAACTTTGCACCGCTTTTATACCATTGCTGTTGTTTGCCATGAGCAATGCCATTTTCAAAGTTGGATTCCGAGCGCAAATGGCCGTTTTTCCACCATGTTTTTGTCAAACCATCTTTTTTTCCATTCACATATTCGCTTTCAAAACTCAGTATGCCATTGTTAAACCATTTTCGGTAAAATCCATGTTTTTTTCCATTTTTATAGTCAATCTGAATCGTGATTAGGGTGTCTGCAAAATAAGTAATGGCGGTGCCTGTAAAGGGCTTGCCTGAATAATAGACAAGCCCCTTTTCTGGTATCAGTGTTAAGGAGTCTTGAGCAATTGTTATTGCTTTGTTTGTTGGAAAAGGTATTTGGTCATGCGCTTTTTTGCCACAAGCAACAACAATTGTAAGCATCAAAATTAAGGTAATGTATTTATCGAATGTCATTTGGGGTGCCTTGATAATCGCCGGGGAACAACAAATAATATTGATTTAAATAAGCATCGTTTTGTATGTGATAGTGATATTCACCATCGGCATTGTGTTGTGTGGAGCTAGTATGTCCACCCGATTCGTCGAGGTCGTCTGGGTAAGTGCCTATAGAACTGCATTTTCGGCCATATAAAAAGAAGCCATCTGCAATGATTCCTATTAGTTTATCATCATCATCAGACCAAGCTTTGGGTTCTAAGTGGTAGTGGTAACTTTGTGGTCCTGTATGCGCTGCGGTATAATCTAAAGAAGGGACAGCATTATCTAAAGGAACATTCGGACCTTCTTGGTCATTGTAAATCATTGAGCCACTTGTTGCCATACCGATTGCCCCTAAACCTGTTGCACTTGAAGCCGATGCTTTGCTAGGGCTAACTGGTACACGCAAGGTATACGAACCGTTGAAATCGTCAATATTTCCGGGGGCCATGCTTTCATAAGAGGTTGCTGTTGGCTCCGTAAATAATGGATGGTTTTCTGAGGCCGCAGGTGTAGACAGTTCGTTGCCCATTGGGTCAATCGCGCTTCTTGCGGTTGTATTCGACCAGTACGGAGAGCTGTGATTGGGCAAACCGTTGGATTCTAAAACGACCTCGTCGCCATCTAAGAAGATGTTAAAATTTTCCGAATCAAATTCGGCGAATGCTTCGTGGAGGGAATCGTTAGTTTCAGAATTATCATCCTCATCATCATTGCAGGAGGAAATGACTAGACTAGCTCCCAAACAAAATAAAATTAAGAATGTTAAATGCCTCATTTTTCGTGTTTTAAGTTTAATGCAATTTAATTAGACAACCTATTTCCCAATTTCTTGTGGGCTATTGTTAAATTTTTTTTTTAATTATAAATTGGTAATGATGCATTTATTGGTATGTTTATGTTTCATTTTGTTACTAACACTTTGGTTGTAAAATTGCTTTTTAGCCTTTTGGATTTTTAGCTGTTAGATGTCAGATGTCAGAGACTAAATATCATAAACTGGGAATAATCAATTGTTTTTTAATTCTTCTAATGAGTTTAATTTGCTGATTATTAGTTGATTATAGAACTTTGGCTGCTGATCTGAATACATGTATGTGGGCAGCTTGTGACACAAATTATTAAAAAAGACCCCCAGCAAAAAAACACTTAATCACAGAGCACCAATTTACGAATCAACGCTCTTGCCAATGTTCATTTTAGATAAAAGGTTTTTGAATTGATGGGAAAATGTAATTATTCATATCTTCCCAACCAATCTATTGCGTGCTTCCATAATTCTTTATTTTTAGAGCTAAAAAAGCCCATATGCCCTAGTTGTTGATAGCCTAATTCTTTGGGTTTGAGTGCGACTATTTCTACTTTGGATTTGGAATAAATTCGAGCCATATCCTTTACATTTTCGTGCTTAGCTATTCCGTCATCTGTTGCATATAGCCACAAAGAAGGGAAATTTAAGTCATCATAAAGGTGTTGTTTAATTTCTTTACCAAAATCGGTGGCTACATAGCCTTTTCCATTGCACCATTTTTGCCACTGTTGGGCAACTAATTTTGGTAAGGGTTCGCCCATTCCTACCCATTGCGAGTTGGTTTGTCCAAATAACAAATTGCTTATGGGAATGAATATATTTAGGTAGAAAAAAGCATTGAATTTAAAGGGATAAGTCATATTTTGTAAACTGCCCGATGACGCTGCAAAATTGAACAGTGATTTTATTTCTGTAGCATTGTCCATCAAGCCCAATAATTGACCGCCAGCACTATGCCCTATGAGGTGGTAGGATTGATTGGGGAAGATGGTTTTTAATTTTTCGAGTACCGCAGGCATATCCAATCGCCCCCAATTGATTAAAGAGGCGTTTACTTCATTGATAGAGCCTTTTTTAGAATCTCCAATTCCTCTGTTGTCGTAACATATAACGCCGTAGCCATTTTCTTTTAAATAATTAGCAAAGGAATTATAAAATCTTCTTTTTATTCCTGTGGCTGGTGCAATCATAATCGCTCCTTTTAAGGAAGTTGGTGAATAAAGGGTGCCAGCTAGTTCAAAGCCATCCTTACATTCAATTTTGATGTCTTGTTTGTCCATGTTTTTTTTATAAGTTTTAATGTTATGTTTTGCGCCTAATACTTTGCCTGACTATGTGTATGTAACTCAACTTGCCTTTTAGCTTTTTAGCCTTTTAGCTTTTAGAATTAGTAATGAAAAACTGTTATTTTGTTTTTGTGTTGAGTATAAGTTTTTGATATTTGTTTGTTTGTAGATGTTGTGGTAAGTAAAGCCGTCTTTACAGAACTCATTTCTAATACTTTAGCACAAAATTGTGCACAATTAAATAGTGCTTGACACTTACTTAATCCTTTACCAATCAATAATTTATCAATTATGCTTTTATCATTTAACTTTTCGTCTCCATTAGGGCTATGGGCAACAGGACTTATGTGTTATTTTAGTTTAGTTGCCATTCATGAGGGCTATTTACGACAGTCCTACAGGGAGCAAGTGCAGGATTTGCCGCAGCAAGCCGAGCAACGTTTGCAAGAAAATGGCGATACGCTTGCGGCGGTCAAATGGGTGATAGCCGAGCGAAACAGCCTTAAACAGCAAACTCGTCAACGGGGAAATGTGTTACCTGATTATCTGGCAGCACATCGCAACATTCAAAAATATGGGCAGGCCATTGGACCAACTTATACGGCACTCTATCAGTTAACTCAAAAGAAACATACAGAGTGGAATCGCTCGCAAATTCATCAAGAAATCATCACAAAGGCAGGGCAGTCAAATCCTAATGTAGATAAAAATTTAAAAGAAATTCAATGGAATGGCATTCTTATGCTTTCTTTGTTGACATTCGGTTTTTTGCTTGGGCTATATACAACAGAAAAAGGCAAACGTCTTAAATGGACGAGTTTTTATCTAGCTCATTTTGTAGGTGCTGCTTTAGGGGGTACTATATGCAATACTATAATGATGACCATTGAAACCGTTCCCTTTGGTCTCCCAATTCCCTTGCTAAGTTGGAAGATTGGAGGGGTTCTTTTAGGTGTTTTCTTAGGCTCTTTGCTTGGGCGAAGTATTGTTAAGCCCCTACCTACTTAGAGAGTGAAGGTGTACTCATTTTTTCCAATTCTTCAAGCCCTTTTTCTAAAATCACATCTCTTTGATGAGTGGGAAATACAACAATATCAGGCTCGAAATTTTCGCGCAAAGTGCCATTGATATGATACAGTTTTTCAGCCGTATAATTGACCCCAAATTTAGTACTTGGCAATTCCACTGTATAAGTAGCCCCTTTCAAACCCGCCATTTTAGTACCAATAACCCTCGCCTGTCTAGTAGCGTGCAAACCAATCGCAATGCCTTCGCCCATGCTGCCTGTCCAATGGTTGACTAAGATAACAAGCGGCTTAGTATAGGTTTTCCCTCTTGGAGTGACCAGTTCCAACCAACTCCTTTTGATGCCGTAGCTAGTAGCTTCACTCGGAATTTCATGCTTTTGATAGGGCTGTTCTTGGGTAATAAATCGGCTAATGATGGCCTTGCCAACGGTACTGTTGCCACCGCTTTCGGTATTTCGCAGGTCAAGTATTAAACCTTTGGTTGTCAGTAGTTTATCTAATTCAATGTCAAATTTTTCGATTAAATTGGTATTGCCTAAACTATTGTGGATATTGATGCAACCCCATTGATTGTCTAGAACTTTGGAAGAAATTAAAGTGTCTGTATTGGGGCGTGGAAATTCGGAAATGTCTAATTGTATAGTGTGTTTTATTCCATTTCTTTGAATTAGAATTTTTCTTTTGTTAATATAATTGCCTGCTAACAGAAGATTAAACGCATAGTGTTTACTTTGAACCGTTATTTTGCTGCTATTTTTCCCTAAAAAAACTTGAATTGCTTGTGCAATTGGCACATCATTAAATTCGAGCACCTCATCATTTGGTTGCAGTATTTTCGCCGCTTTGCTTTTGGGATGTACATCTTCTATAAAAAAACGTCCAGTCTCATAAATGCCATAAAGTTCTGATCCACTTGGAATTAAGCGTATAGATTCTGTGGTATTGGTATTGAGGTGGGTATGTGGATCGTATAATTCTAACAGCACTTTTTCCAAAAAAAGCACAAAAGACCGTTTAGATTGTATGGTATCTACTTGGGGCAAATAATAATTTTTTACTCCTTCCCAATCTACCCTAATATCATTAATATAAACATAGTTTTCTTTTAATTCTTCCCATAAAAATAAAAAATCACCTTTAAAATCTATTTCACTAGCCTTTTTCTTTGATGAATTACAAGAAAAACCTAGCAAAAAGCAAAAGAGCAATAATATTTTTATATTATTCATAATTGGTAAAAGTGTATGTGAGGCTTTAAGGTTGCAAAGTTACAAGGTTTTAAAAGTTAATTAGTGATTTTCAATATTTAATCTACAACATCCCAAAAGCCTTAGAGTTTGGAGCTAAATTGGCTTTTTGCCTTCTGTTATATTGATAAAAATAATAATAAATTTATTTTTGTTTTGTTTAAATTTGATTAACAAATTAAAAAGTATTATTTTTGAGTTCATTAAAAAAAATAAAAACCTTAAAACCTTGTAACTTTTCAACCTTCCAAAGTCCAAAAAACAACTCACTCCACTTCATCATAAGCATTTTTCGACCAGATGCGTTTATTTAAGTTAAGATCGTCAATAATATCAAAGCACATTTTTAGTTCCTCGTAAATTTTGTAGACCACCTCTTGATTAAGCGGACTTTCTTTTATGTCTAACTCTAAAATATCGTAAGAGGGAATGGCAATGTACACAAAGGAATCAATAAAAGAGAGCTGAACATCACAATTGAATTTTCTTTTTAACTCCAGAATCCGTTCCAACATATTGATTGTGAGGATGTAACGGGCTTCTACTTCATCGGTGCTATAGACCACAAATTGCTTTTCAAAATCCACATTTTCCATATACACCAATTCTCCTTTACCCGACATATTTTGAAATTTTGTACCTAGCCAAGTGCCAAAACTGCTTTCTGCTATATCAGTCAGCACAAACGTTTGTCCCGAAAAATGTTTGTGAAAATCGGCTTTCATGAAAATGCCCTTAAAAATGGTGCGGTAAGTTGTTTTGCGCCTGCCTTTGCTATCCCTTGTTACTTCTTTGTATTCAGCATGAATTTCCGAACACTCAAAATCGGTATTTCCTAATCGTCCTTTTAGCCAGTCTTCGCCCTTATAACGATCTACATCTCTATCAAATATTTGGCTACATACAAATTCATTTTGTGTAATATATTGACTATTGTTGTATTGTAACTCAGGATTAATGGCTTGAATTACTGCAGAAATCAATTTACCTTTGTAAGTTTGATAGTACTGCTGTCTGAGACCAGTGTAGGTAGCAAAGATAGCTATGCAAATTAAAGCAGCAACGATAGCCATAAAGGGATGGAAAACTTGATACTGGTCTGCTAAAATTAAAAGCATAGGACAAATCACTATAGAAGCGATAAGTGCATATGCATAATTTTGGGTTTTAGCTGTAATTGCCAAACGATCTTCTTCAAAGGTTTGTAGTTGGGATTGTAGAGATTGATAAACTTCTGAACGAGCTTTCACAGTGGTATTGAGTTTTTGTTTTAAGATGTAAGATAGGAGACGTGAGATATGAGATTGATAATCAGGTGGTTATTTGTTTTTGTTTTGACCAAATACGGGTATTTAAATTTAAGTCTTCAATAATGTCAAAACATATTTTTAGATGATCATAAATTGTATATACAACGCTTGGGTTAAGTGGACTTATATTGGTATTCACTTCCAAAATACTATAAGAAGGAATGGCAATATTTACAAGGGAATTGATAAAAGATAACTGAATATCACAATTCAATTTCTTTTTTAAAGCAAGAATTCGTTCCAACATATCGGGACTTAGGATATAGCGAGCCTCTACCTCGTCAGAAGTATACACCATAAATTCTTTTTCAAAATCCACATTTTCCATACGTATCAAACGTCCATAATAATTAGAATCACCTTGAAATAGATTACTCATCCATTCCCCTTTCTTTTCCAAAGTATCTGTCAAAACAAAAGTTTGCCCTGAAAAATGTTTATGAAAATCGGCTCGCATAAAAATACCTTCAAAAATGGTATGGTAATCAGTACGAAAATTTCGATCTGTTGTTGTGTATTGGGCATGTACTTTCGATAACTCAAAATCGGTACTTCCCAGCCGGCCTTGTAACAAATCTCTGCCATCATAACAGTCTATTTTTTCAGGGTATAAATGACTATTTACAAAGTCAGACATTAAAATATATTCTTTATTGCTATGTTGTATGCTAGGCTCAATCCCTTGAACAATAGCAGCAATCAACCGCCCTGCATAAGCATTATAATATCGTTTTTTAAGGCGATGGTAGTAGCGATAAGTAGCCGTACAAATAAAGCTACAGAAAAGGAACATAACCCACAGGGGTTTAAGGTCAGGACCTTGAGCAAATGGAAATAGTAAGGCAATACAAAATACTATGGAAAACCAAAAAAGGTATAATCGCTTTCGAGTTTTGGTCTTAATTGCCAAACGTTCTTTATCAAAAGTTTGTAGCTGGGGCTGTAGAGATTGATAAACTTCTGAACGAGTTTTCACAGTAATATTGGGTTTTTATTTTTTAAAAAAAAGGCGTGTAATGATTCGTAGAGTAGTGATTTGTAGACCTATGATTCGTGATTTAAAAAATAAAATCTTGTCTCAAATCTCCTGTCTCAAATCTCCTGTCTCAAATCTCCTGTCTCAAATCTCCCGTCTATTATTCAAACAATTCACCAACATCTACATTTTCTCTTTCGGTTGCTGTCGCTTCAAAAGAGGCGATAGATTCATGTCCCATTCTTTGGGCAATCAAATTGTTGGGAAAAGTTTCTACCGAATTATTGTAGTGCATAACAGCTCCATTAAAAGTGCGGCGAGCAGCAGAAATTTGTTCTTCTACCTCATTTAAGGCAGCCTGCAATTGTAAAAATGACTGACTCGCTTTTAAATCGGGGTAATTTTCTACTGTAATATTCATTTTGCCAATGGCATTAGACAATTTATTTTCAAGCGCGAATTTTTCTTCTTTTGACAAACTTGGATCCATGCTTTGGGTTCGCAAGGCTGTTATTTGAGTCAAAATATTTGATTCGTAGCCCATATATTGCTTGGCAGCTTTCACCAGATTCGGAATTAAATCATGGCGTTTTTTCAACATGACATCAATACTACTATAGGCATAATCTACTTTATTACGACTGCTAATCAGTCCGTTATACGAAAAAAGTATCCATAATGCGACAATAGCGATAATTGGGATGATAATATACATTTATTTTTTTTATTGGATGAATAAAAGAAGATGTAGAACATTTTGTTTTATATCTTAGTAACGATTAAATAATAAGTTGGACAATTTAGAGATAGAGATTTTGTGACAAGACAAGGAAAAAAACGCAGTCATAGCCATAGCTACGGCGAGTATTTTTGACGAAGTATTGGCACAAAAGATCATCGCCTAAATGTTCAGGCTACTATTTATTCGTTACTTATCAAAGATATTACATTATGATCAATAAAAAATGCCCTAAAAAAGTTTCCTGACAATGCAAAATTTTAATTAGAAAGGTGTGTGTTTGGTAATGGTATATTAAACTTTTCTTTCAACTTATTATTTCTACATTACTTATTTTAAAAGGGTACACAAATTAAAACAGTAGTTTCTTTGAATGTTGAGTTGGTT
>JAHDHV010000086.1 GCA_020631155.1 Bacteroidota bacterium
AAAAAATACTATTTTATTTTAGAAAAAAGAAAAGGTTCCCCTTTCATTTCGATAACATTTTGCTATTCCCTAAATCCTTGACACACTCATTATTAATAGTGAGTTAATTATCTCATGTCTTAAATCTTATGTCTAGGTACTTAATTTCTAATTTCTCACAAAAAGAATAGCAATAATATCAAACCAATAATCAACAGTGCCCACCAGAGGGAAAGTTTTTTATATAAAAACCAAAATAGACACAGTAAGAATAATAAAGTTATGCCTATTAATAAATACACCCAATGGGGAGCAATTTTGCTATCAAGGGCTTGCATGTCGCCGATGGCTACGGGAGCTGCCCAGTGAATGGGGGTGCGGTTCTGTGGATTGGTATTTTTTAGGTAATGCAGCTTTGCTTTTTGTAGGGAAATGGCCTTGTTTTCTCCGTCTTTTAACTGCTCGTAAAAATATTGCATAATGGTAGAAGTAGACTGATCGGCAACGCTCCATAGGTTCATAATCATGCTGGGACAGCCTGCAAAAGCAAAAGCACGCGATAAACTCATAATACCTTCCCCTCGCTTCAACTCGCCATTTCCTGTATTACAAGCACTTAGTACGGTTAAATCTGCATTGAGCTGTAGGTGGTATACATCGGCGGCACGCAAAAGGTTGTCGGTTTGGCGATCGGTTTTGCTGAAAATCAATGCAGAATTAAGTGGCTGATTTTCATCAATAATGCCATGCATGGCAAGATGTAGAATGCCGTAATTGCGAGCATTTTCCAGAAAATTTTTCTTTGTTGCTTTTTTATTAACCCAAGATTTGCCCCCAAATAACTGAGCAATTTGCAGCACCTCTTTAGGAGCATGTGGTAGCTTGGCTATCACTTCCCCTCTGCGGTTTAAGTTAGCAATTGCTTGATTATTAGGTGTTTGGGTATTTATTTTAGCCATTTCAGAAAGTGTAAAATTATCGTATTCCAGCCCAAAACCGCCAAAAGGAACTTGAGCGTGTTGACGTTTCGTTAATAACTCATGTGTAATTAATAAATGACTAGAATAAATATAACTAATGGCATATTTTTTTAGTAAATAAGGGGTGTTTTTAGCTTTCCAATTATTCGCTTGTTGGTACAAAAATGCTTCAAAAGGTAAGTAGCCTAGTTTTCCGTCAGGCACAATGATGAGTTGTTGGATATTGTACTGTTTTAAATCATTTAGTGGTTGGGCGAGTAAATCTTGATACAATTGATGTGCTGTTTGTAGATATTGTTGTTCGGCTTCTTGGGTTGAGTCTTGTAGGTAATCCCAATCGCTGGTGGTTTTTCGAAAAATATCGAAATTAGCGGAAATTGTTTTGGGTTGATGATATACTTTCAAGGAGGTAGGGGTAAGCGCGAACATATAGATGCTGTTATCGCCTACAAAATACTCTAAAAGGGCGGTTGATAATTGATTATTTTCACTTAATCGCGCTTGTATGTGAGCAGCACTAGTCAGGGGTATTCTATTTTTGAGTTGAGCATATTGTGGGTATTCTCGCTCAATTAATTGTATTTGTTGATCGTATTTTTGTTTTAGGGTAAATTGCTCATTTTTAAGCGAATCTAGTTGATTTTTCTGCTCTTGAGCATTTTTAACTGTATCTATTTCAGTATCATAAATTGCTTTATTAACCTTCGCCATTACTATTTTTTTGGCTTGTAATTGCTCAATGGTTTCCTTCGGTACTTTTGCAATTTCTAAGGCTTTTTTATCTGTCAAAACTTGTCGTAAGGTAAAGGCTTTGACTTGTTGGGCAAATTGAAAAGCTTGTTCTAAAGTGGCGTTTTCTTGGGAGGAATGATTGGCTTTAGTAATAGCCGCTTGAATGGCATTTTCATAGCAAGAGTAGGTAAATTGGGTTAATAATTGCTTAGAATCATCTTCTACATAACTGGTTTTAAGGGCATCTAAATATTGGAGCAATAAGGTAAAGCTATCTAAAGCAAGATCGAGATATTTGGGGTCTTTGTTGGGTTGATATTGTTGGTAAAAAGTATTTCCTTTATTCTTTAAAGCCTCCATTATCCAAATATTAGGGGCTAATTTTCCTAGTTGTTTTGGAGACGGATTAATCAATGGATTGGTTTCTTGAAAAGAGGGGAGGAGGGCGTTGATGGTTTGCTGATAGTAGGTGAGTGCCTTTGAGTATTGTTGCATATCTGCATACACATCCCCAATGAATACTGGGATTTTAGCGCAATCAATATGGTGAGTGCCATAGGTTTTTTTACCCAATTTGTAGGCTGCTTTATAGTAGTTAAGGGCAGCCGCATAGTCTTTAAGGGCGGCATATACTCTGCCTAAGTTGTGTTGAGCATCTACTAAGGTTCGTTTATCTTCTGATTTTTGGGCTGCTGCTAAGGTTTTTTTTCCAGCTTCTAATGCTTGAGGAAGCTTTCCCCATTCGAGATAGTTTTTAGAGGCTAAAAGATTAGTTAAACCATCATCAGGGGCAATTTTTAGGGCTTTTTGATAGTATTCATCGGCTTTTTGGAAGTTTTCTTTTGTGCGATAAATATCTGCCATAAATGCGGTTAATTGAATGATGGTGCTTTCTTTTTTTAATATGGTGGCTTTTACTAGAGCTTGTTCTATATATAACTGTGCATTGGCATCATCGCCATTTAGCCAATAAATTCTTCCCAAACCACCATAGAGACTAGGCAAAGGTTTATCATATTTTATTTTTTCAAAAATTAAGGCACTTTTTTCATAAAAAACAATAGCTTCTTTATAGTTTCCATGATGATGATATGCCTTAGCCATCAATAGATTTATTTTTCCTAAAGTTTTGTCAGGAATAGATTGTGTAACGGATAAATCAAGACTTTTTTGCAAATAGTCTATTAATTGCGGTCTGTCTTTATACCTAAGCAGTTTATATAATAATTTGTGTGCTTCATACCAGTTTTCCCAATCCTTTTGTTGTGCAAATAGCGGAATTGCTTTTAGGGTTTCATTAACCGCTTGAACAGCTTGTTTGTGTTCCAGAAAATCTTTTGCTTGGTTTAGGTGTGTATGGGCTTGCAGGCTGTCTTGAGGGGAGTTATTAATACAAAAAGCTACACTACTACTCAAAATGAGCAGTAGCATAGCTAATAGGTGGCTGAATAATAATTGAATGTGTGGTTGACTACTGTTTAATAACTTTTTGAATGTGTGTGTTTTCATAAATTTGTGTTTTGATAAAGTAAATACCATTTGGCAATTGACTGGTATCTAGGGGGTGTGTTGTAGGGGCGATTTCAATATTGGTGGTAGCTACTTTTTGTCCATGAATATTGTAAAGTTCTACCAAAATAGAATTTTCTACGGATGAATTCGGGAAAACTTGTAGATTAATTTGTTCTTTAAATGGGTTAGGGAATACATTAACCATTTGTTGATGGTTAGTTGAACTTGTTTTGCCATTCCAATCAAGAAAATTAGAGCCAATTTGGGGAAAAGCAATAATATCAGTTCTTGGATCAAGTTGGTACTTATTGCAGCAGTATGGACTTTTAACACAAGCACTAAAATAAATATCATCTAGTGCATAGTCAACACTTTTGTCAGAGATTTCTTGAATCGTTAATTGAATATTATCATCAGCAGGAGCAGTCCATGTAGCACTGTGTTTTTGCCATTGATTAGTAGAAATAGAGTGTTTTGTGATTCGTTTAACTACCTGATCGCCTACGACCATATTAAATTCGGGTAAAGGATTATTGCTGCTTGTGGTGTTTTGGCTAGGAACATAAGCCCAAAAGTAAAAGGTATAGGTATGGTTTTGTTTAACAGGTAAATTTTGAAAAGATTTCCATACTTTATCGGTACTACTTACGCCTTCATCTATTACCATCATCTTACCAGAAGCATTTCCTTTGGTATGATCATATATATCATTAGGGAAGCCTTTGTTTTTCATATTGTAAGTAATACAATAAGAGTTAGGTGTATTGCTATAACAGCTTCGATCTAAATCGCTGGTAAAATCTACAGCTGTACCCACACTAGTATCACCATTTTGGAAGTTGCCATTTTTCAGCATATTATTCGTGACTTTGGTTGTCACTGGATCAGTTGTAATGGCTGGCATAGGTGTATCATTGGTGCTAATAAAAACGATTTTAGCACTAGAGGTAATTTGCCCACTATTTACACAATTTGAGACAGGCACATCAAAAGAAATCCATCCTATTGTTTGGTCGTAGGTATAGTGCACATTTTTATCTGTTTGTTTTAAGCCCGGTAAATTAATACCTGCAAGACCCACAGTTAATGTGTTTAGAGATATTTGAGTGGTTAATTGAGCATTGGGGTGAGAGTATTGAATATTGCTAATGTTGTTTTCTAGTAAGTGATTGCCTAAATTAACATCTACAGCTACATTTTTTGCAGGGCCATTGCCTTCATTTTGGAAAAATACTTTATAGGTTAAACGTTGGTTTTGGTTGCAGGGGCATATGTTTGGTTTATCTACGGTAATATAGTTAGGGTCGTGAGGGAAGCGGTGAACTTGTGTCGTTAATGTTGTTGTTTCATTTAGGTGATGCGAATTGATAGAGGCATTAAAATCAAAGTAAGGTAACCAATCAAAGGCTTGATGTCTTTTAAATTTTACATAGATATGCTTTTGCCTATTGGCAGAGAGGGCACTATAAGTAAATTGGCTATCAGATATTTGCTCTACGCTTCCATCAGCAGGAAGAATGGCATGTATATAATCATAAAGGCCAAGGGCTTCGCTATAGTCAAGGTTAATGGTGCCATTGCTGTCGTCATTGTCTAATCCGCCAAAAGAAATGATTAAGTAAAAGTAGTCGTCATTATCTATAGTAGGCATATCTAGGGGAGCGTTCCAGCTAGTAGAGAGTTTAAGATAGTCAGGATTAGGTATCGCGATTAAGGGTAGGGTAGGATTAGTATTGCCTGTTGTATTAAGGGTAACATGGTAACTAAGATCATCATCAATAGGGCCATTTTTAGTCACTCTATAGCCTTGAATCGTATGAGAGGCATCGCCAAATTGCCTAGAAACAAGCGCAGAGTTGTTGTTGGTATTCGCTACACTGGATTGGAAGTAGCTATCTGAGGCGCGATAAAAAGCAAAATAATCATCAGAGGAAGGGCAGTTGAAGTCGAAATTGTAGATATTAGCAGTATTGTTTTGATCTAGCGTGCATTGGGCATAGGTAATTTGTAAGGAAAGTAGAATAGAGAATGTTAAAAGGGAGATGAATGGATTCATACATGTCTTTTTCATAAAAAATATTATTTTTTTGCTATGTTTTAGCTGTTAAATCTTATAGGTTATTTAAAATTTAACAAGGTGATGATAAAATAGTCTAAAACTTGAGCTTTATAGGTACTCCACAATAATTAAACAGTACACTCTGTTTGATTAAAATAGTGAACATCAATACTTTAGAACAAAATTGTGTACAATTAATTAGTGCTTGGCACTTAACATATGTCATTCCTAAAAAAATATTTTACACTATAAATGCATTTATCGCAAAATGTGACAGCAATTGCAAAATTTTTTTCTAAACATGCTGTATTCTAAAAGACGGTTATTAGTTATTTTAATATAATTGTATGTTTTTTGAATTAAATATATTTTTTTTGCTGAAAAATAGAACTGCTATTATGTATGCTTAATAAATAACTTTACTTTGTATTAAGTTTTAATTATTGGTATATTGAATGTTAGGTAATGTTTATTTTTTTCTTAAAAAAAAAATGAGTGTGATAAGAAAAGAAACTACCAAACCAAGCTTTAAAAAAAAGAAGTGGATTAAGCTGTATATGTTTCACAAAAGCCTAGTTAGTAGTTTCTTAGATGTTGTCTTGATGCTCCATTTTTTAAATCAAAAGATGGAATTAAGGCAACCTCTTATAAGTCTAAAAGTTTACACAAAATTATTGTTTAAGTACTTTTTGCATGTATATCTCTTGGGGTGTTTGTATCCGAACTAGATACATGCCATTCGGTAATTGGCTAGTGTCTATAGTGTTTTGAGCTTTTTGATGTGCAAAATTGCGTTTTTCTAGCACTTTTTGCCCTTGTATATCAAATATTTCCACTGTTAATCTTTCTGTAGTATTGGTATTGGGCATTTGAATGGACAGTTCATTGGTGCATGGATTGGGGAAAATCTGCATCTGCGAAATAGTTGTTGAGTTGGTATTTGTGCTTTGTTTACCACTAGCTAAGAGGGTATTAGGGCAGTAACAACTCCTAGTACGTATACAACCACTAAAGTAGATGTCGTCAATAGCATAATCGTAGCCAAGGTTATGGGAAGCACCTTGTTGAATGGATAATTGCACCGTTTTATCTGCATCAGCTCGCCAAGTTTTGCTATGTTTTTGCCATTTATCATAAATTATGTGACTGCTTGATACCGTTTTAATAACTTGATTATCAACCATTAATTTTAATTCAGGCTTGGTATTGGTAACAAATGGGCTGCCTGTACTACCTAGTGTTGGAACGTATGACCAAAAAGAAAAGGTGTAATATTTCCCATTTTTAACAACAATATTTTGAAAGGATTGCCATACATTTTTATTGCTTTGAGGGTGCCCGTCTATAATCATAAACTGCCCTGAACCATTTCCAAAAGTATGATCGTATACAGTGTTAGGAGTGCCTGTAAATTTATCTTGAATATTGCTGCTAACACAATAGGAGTTTGCTTGACTCCCACATACAATATCTTCCAAGTCAGTCGTAAAATTAGGGTCACTACCAATACTGGTATTTCCATCTTCAAAATCACCATTTAGTAATTGATTATCATTGATTTCCGTCACTGCATCATTGGTATAAATAGGTGCTGCTATATAGCCACCACTTCCATAAAATATGATGGCTGCATTGCTAGTGATAGAGCCATTATTTACACAATTAGTAATGGGAATTTCAAAAGATACCCAACCAACGGTTTGATCGTAAGTATATTTAATGTACTGCCCAGTGTTGGGATCATAATCTATCTGCTTTAACCCAGGTAAGTGAATACCTGTGAAATGAAAAATCAACTCTCCATTTAAATGTAAAGTACTAGATAAGCTTGCCGAAGGATGTGAATGTTGTATATTGGTATAAGCTGATTTTACTAAATGCTGCCCTAGATTCACTTTCACCTTCACATCTACAGCAGGTCCTGCTCCTTCATTCTGAAAAAAGATTTTATATTTTAGCTTTTGGTATTTATTGCAGGGGCAGGTAGTTGGTTTATCTACCATAATATAATTTGGATCATGTGGATGACGATGTAAGGTAACAGGTAGGGTAGTAGTTTCATTGAGAGAGGCGGAGCCATAAATATTTGCAGTAAAACTAAAGTTTAACTTCCAATTAGGAACTGCTGCTCTTCTAAATTTTAGGTAAATATTATATTCTTCTCCTACTACTCCATCATATTTAAATGTAATTTGCCCATTACTTCGAGGACCTAGTGTTACATTGTCAGGCATAATCCAATTTTCTAAAAAAAACATATCAGTGGCATCAGTATAATTGATATGGATTGAACCACTAGCATCATTAACAAGTCCACCAAAAGAAACAATTAAATAAAAATAGTCATCATTAGGGATGTCAGGATGCCCTATCGGAGGAGACCAACTTGTAGATAATTCAATATGAGGGGAACCGTCAGCAGGTAGTTTGGTTGTTGGTAATTGGGGCGAATTGTTGAAATTAGTCGTAAAATTAACATCATAGTTGGTGCTAATACTGAAATCTTCATCCTCAATAGGACCATTTTTGGTAACCTTATAACCATAAACATTATGGGACCCATTTTTAAATTCTCTATAAACTATCCCCTGATCATCATTTTGGGCAATGGAAGACATAAAGCGACTATCTGAAAAACGATAAAAAATAAGGTCTTCATTATCGGCGCAAGGAACACGAAAACTATGATCTTGAGAGCTAACAGGGCTATATTGTACACATTGTTGAGCATAAACAATAGGAGAGAGAAAGAGGGCGCATAGAACTAAATAACAAATATTGAAATAATAATTTAAATTATTCATGATCAATAAATTATTTTTAAGTAAATAATGGATGTTTAGAACTAGGGAAATGCGCTTTCACACCCTATAAATGGATTGACCCTAAAATGTGACATTAGAATCATAGATTTTTTTTCTTAGCTATAGGTAATGTGTTTTTTTAATTTGTATAAATGGATTGTTTTTTTAGTTGTTTTTTATTTATCAGTGTTTTATGAAATTTTTTTTTATTGTTTTTTTGTTAAATAGTTACTTAAATATTTGTATTTTTTTTGAAAAAAGATAAAAACAAACACACCTACCTATAAAGGGCAGGCATGTTTTTGTTTATTACATAGTTTATGGATGTTAAATTGCTAACATTGAATCATGCTATTACTTATCACTACAATTATTTGATTAGTTGCTTTCCACCTTTATAAGTTAGCTAATGTTTATTTGTGACAAGATATTTGTGTTTTTTTGGGGGAAATGTTATTGTGTGATTTTTTGTTTTTGTTATTTATAATGCTCATTCATACTCCAACATAATCTTAGTTGCACCAAATCCAAAGCGCGCATCGTATTCATTTTCAAAGGTTTGTACCTCTGGATAAAAGCGCAAGCATTTAATGATTTCTTGTTTTAATTTGCCTTTGCCTAGCCCATGAATGACAATCACACTTGCTTCTTTTTGTTGAATGGCGAGGCTTAGTTGTTCTTCAAAATGTTTGAGTTGTGTTTGTAGGATTTTATTTTTTGGTAAATGTTGATGGCTATCTAGTAATCGTTCAATATGTAAATCTACAATTCGTTGTTCCGCATGAATAGACGTTTTAGATTTTTTTTCAAATGATTGCTCCTTTTCAATGACAATTTTTTGAACCCCACTTTTGGTAGCCGATGGCATTTGTTGGGTATTCCCTTTATTTTTGGGGAGTTTGTTGAATAGGGGATAAATATAGGCTTTAGACTGGAGTACATTTATTTCAACCGCAGCTTTTCGCAGCATCTTAGCCTTTGGTTTGAGTATTTTTTCAAATTTAAATGCTTGATAGTCATTGTATTCAGCTAATTCAAAGTGAAATTCTAACTCTGGATAATCATTGAGTTCGGTAAATTGCAAGGTGTTGAGTAAAATATGCTCGCGCCCTGATAGCGTTTTTTTGATTTGAAAAATCTTTTCTACCCCTAAAAAAAACTGATAATCAACCTTTAATTTTTGTCCAGAATCGTTGTGTAATAGAATTAAAAAATATTCTATCATATTATCTTTTGTGTATACTGCTTGAAAATACACTTTTATTCCCTGATCTGGCAGACCGTCCGTTATAGGTTCAATTTTTTGAGGGATAAATGTGTCAGCAGATAACTTTTTGGAAGGGGCAGAAGGGGTTATTTTTTCGAGATGCTGCACAAAAACAGCTTCATTTTTGCCATCCACATGAACCATAACTACTTCATCGTCATGTTGATAGAGTACAATTCCTGTTTGTGCTGTGTATAATAAGCGAACTTTATCTCCTTTTGAGAAATGCATTTTGTTAATTGGTTTTAAGGTTTTGAAGTTTGGAAGCTTACAAAGTTACAAGATTTTAGGATTAATGCAGCTAAAAATACCAAAATCTAACAGCCAATAAATTACTCATCATTTTCTTGTTCATCTTTCTTTTTCTTTCCTTTTTGCTTTTTACGTTTTTTGAATAAGTCCTTAAAACTATCAAACTCCCTAGTCAGGAAAAAACTAACTCCTGTCTTGTTGTAATCGCCTGTAAATACATCCCTATCGTATTGATTAAATGCCTTTAGGCGCAGCCGTCCGTCTTCGGTAATATTGTATTGAATCAACACATCACTTGCGACCGCAACATTGCTATTTGTCTGCCCATCAACTTCATTACCCACATCAAATTGACCGCCAATATCAATAGATAATCGGTTGTCAAACAGACGTTTAGTAAACACCAGTTCAATTTCATTGCGCGCTTGTCCTTCGCCACTCACTTGATCAGTTGTATAGTTTCGCCAATTTACATTAAGGTCACTATCAGGGATAATATCGGAAATTGCTTCCCCTAAATAATTGGATAAATAACTAGATAATAGCTCACTTACTGTTGTATTTACACCTGTACGAATGTTAGAAATATTGAGGGTTTGCTCTGGAATGAATTTATTCAATACCAATAAGCCAAATATTTGTTTGTCCAATTCATTTTTATTATTTTCTGTGACATCCGAAATTTTAGCACTAATCACATTGTCCAAACGAGTATTGGTTTGATCTGGAAAAATGATGTTAAAATCAATATTAGGTTGTGATAGAGAGCCTGCCATATTTAGAAAAACATTCACAGGAACTCGGCGGCGCAACTCGGTTGATTCATTTCTAAGCAATGCTTCCTGTTCTTCTTCACTCAACAAGTCAAGGCGCGAAGCTTTGAGGTTATAGATCGCACTTACATCTAAGAGGGCATTATAAGGGTCACCTGCAAAACTAACTGTACCGCCCTGTTTGATATTAAATCGTTTATTAACCAAATTTTGTAGGGTAAATAAATAGTCACCGCTATCAAGCGTATATTGTCCATATACATCAAAGTCAAATTCTCCTGCCTTCGTATTGACCAAAACTTGAATGTCACCATGACCAACAGAACGAATAATATCGCCTGCTTGAAGGTCAAAAATGATTTGCAATTCGGCATCATTCGTTACATCTAAGTCGAGTTTTACTTTTAATCCTGATAAGTTTGTGGTATCCTTTTTGGCTACTACTTTTTTGTTAATAGGGCCTTTTTGTATAAACTCATAAAACTTGTCTTTTTCTATTTCATTTTGATAACTAATTGGAATATAGATTTTTGTGCCTTTATTAGACTTGCCATTCACATACATTTCCAGATCAGAAATAGGACCTTTAAAAGTCGCTAATCCGTCACCAAAGGCAGTGCCATAAAAAACTTCATTATCATTCATATCAGTTTCCATAAATAGGAAATTGTCTGAAGTAACTTTGGCATCAACAGAAATGTTTTTAAAATCATTTAAATACAAATAAGCGTGGTCTATCTTTGCTGTATTGTCATATTTATCATTAAGAGAAGCATTAATTACTTTTACAACACTGTTTTCGATAACTACTTTTTGGTTGTGAAAAGTGTAAGGTGTATTCAAATAATCAATGGTAAGGCCACCATCTGTTATCCAAAAATTACCATCTAAGGTAGGCGCAGTTGGCGAGCCACTAATGTTTAACTGCCCTGTTGCTAATCCACCTAAATCAGAGGTAAATTTCCCAACAAAAATATCAAAAAATGCTAAAGGAAAACGGATATTTTGAGTCGTTTTTAATGCCAATTGGCCTTTATCATCTGCTTTTGTGGTATCAGGTAACTGATAAATACCTTCTAAGTTGATAAAATAAGGTTCTGTATTTACATTTGCACTGACAGTAATATAATTATCTTCTTTCTTCTTATCTGCTTCCACATTAATAGACCCCAAAGAAGCCCCCCTGATTTGATAGTTATCAATAGTAGCTGCTGCATTAATGATTTGTTGCCCAAATAAGTCGCGAATAATGACATCGCCATTAATCGTTCCTTTCATATCCATATTTCTAACCGCTTTTACTTGCTCTTTAAAATCTTCAATAACAATATTTTCCACCTGCACATAAGTTGCATTTTTATAGTTTGGATGTGGTTGACTGGTTACACTAATGGAACGTGAAGCTTGCTTCAATGTAAATTCATCTATTTTGAAATCGTTTTTATTTTTGTATGTAAATATACCTGTTTTTGCCTCCCATTCTTGATTGTTTAACTTTAATTCAACCTTAGAAAAATTCATTTTTAAGGTATCTACATTCGCAAATAAAAGCCCTGTTAATTGTAAATGATTGGATGCGGTATCGGTTGCCGCTTTAATGTCAAATTGGATGCTGTCATTAAATACTTCACCTGAAACATTAACAAGTGGCAGGGAAGTACCTCTAGCGTTGATATGCTGTGTTTGTGTGGCAAAATTAATTTGATGCAAGTCAGAATCAGCAGCTAATGTTATGGTATCTATTTGAATACCATCATAATAAACACTAGGAATTTTTATATCTAACTCCATATGTTTAGTACTTGTATTCAAATTTCCTACAATAGTTCCTGTTCTTAATTGTAAGGCTGTTAATTTAGGTTCAAAGAAGGTAGCTACAGGAACGGGGTCTTTTAAGCGAACAGAAAAGCGAATATCTTGTGGAGTTGTCGGTTGCGTATATTTAAAACGATAGGGGAAATAAGTATTCAAATAATTTTGCGTAGCATTGGCTAACTCTTTGAAATTGAAGGTTCCATGAAAATCGGCATCTACGGCAGGCGTGCGAAGATTGAGTTTGCGAAGTCTATTTTTAAAGTCGGATCGAACACTACTTTGGTCAAAAGTCAATCGCTTTGTACCATGTTTAACAGTCAATGTTTCAAAATTTGCTTCTCCCTCGAAAGTGTCAGGGTCAAGTCCTACAATGTTAAGACTGCCCACGCCTGAAACGATCAAATCTTTATGTACTTGACTTCTTTTAAGCAATTTGATGTTTTGTAAATGCGCTTTTTTGATGTTTAATTGGTCGAAAGCGAATTTAGGAATGGAATCGTTGAGATCAATTTTTCCTTTTAAAGCCAAGTCTACATTTTCATCTGTAATGGTAAAATCTCCATCAAAGCTTTTTTGTATAATAGAGCCTATTACTTCAATGTTTTGATACGTATATTCTCTAAATGTTATACTTTCTACTGTTCCATCAACTAGCGCATCTAATTCTTCAAGCTTTAATCCACTACCCTCTACTCGGGTATTAAAAGATATTTTTCCTAGTAAATCAGGTTTGCCAATCCATCCGCCTAAGTCAAAATCAATCGCTGCTAAATCACCTGCGTAAATGGTTTCCGTAGAGTCGGTCATATCCATATGTAAGTCGGAGGTTACCGTACCCATTGCTGTTTTGATTTCGCCATGTGCTACAAAACTTTTAGGAAATCCTTGAAAGCTACCCTTAAAATCTATTTTTCCAAGTTTATCAAAATTGGCAGGTAATTTTATTTTCTTAGGTAAGAAATCTGTGATTTCATCAACTGTTGTGTTCAGGAGATTTACATTAAAATCAATATTGGTAGATTGAAAATTGGGGAGTCCTTTTAATTTAAAGTCGCCCTGAAATTCGCTATTATCTATTTTAATGGCAATAGCATCTCCTTTAAAGTTACTAATTTTATCCTTAACCTTACCGGATATATGTATTTTTTTATCTTTTTGCTTTTGAATATAAGCTACTTTTAATAGTGGTTTAGTAAAGTAATTAATATCACTAAATACGAAAAAAGCATCTTTCTTAAAGTCAGCTTCAAGGGTTACGCGCTTGGTAAAATCAGTGAAGTCGCGCAAGCTATGGTAGTTGAAAGATAAATATTTTCCTAAATTACTATTAGGGGTTTTAAGTAGTAAGTCAGAAAAGGACAATTGTTTGGGAGTAAACTTGACTTGTGCAGCCAATTTTTCCAGTTCAAAACCTGACTTTTCCTTAGCCGAAAGATGTTTGATAGCTGCTGTTAGTCGATCTTTTCCATAATAAAAATCGTCAAAATCTGCTTGTATATCACTGATTTTCAGATTTTTAAAATTAATGACATTCGTTGTGTCGGCTGCTGCTTTAAAATGTTGTAGGGCAAAAGAGCCATCTGTTAAATCAAAGGCTTTGGTGCGGAATAGCCAGCCGAAGTTGTTAATAGGAACTACTTTTTGGAAATAATTAGGGTCTTCAACTTGGGGAGCATCGGCTTTGTAGCCCTGTTTTATTTGAACAATTGGCTGTGTGATATTGGCATTTTTTAATAATATTTTCTGCTGAGGTAAATCTAATCGTTTTAATTGCGTAGCTAGTTTTTTAACTTTTGCATCTATGGTGGAATTACTTAAAGAATCAGTAAGTGTGAAATGTGATTTTTTGACATTTAATTTGCCTTCTGCAATTACCTTTTTAAAATTAAGCTTTGGAACATCTGTTTGGAGTTCTGCCACATTAACTGTTATGGTTTTGGCAGTTGTTTTATTGACAAATTGCACGTCTGTTCGTTGAGCAACTAAATCACCTTGAAGCAGCATTTTTCCAAAATCCAACTCCTCAATATTGCTTTTTAAGTGGGCAATACTTCCATTTAAATGAGTCTTTTTTTGTGGTTTTTCCCAATACACATCTGCTTTTTTCGTCAACAATTGGCCAACTGCTTTTTTATTGTCTAAATCAATGTGTAAATTGTCTGTAATTAGTTGATTAACAGTACTTTCTACAAGTATATCTTTATTTGTTTGTTGGAAAAAGGTTTCCAGTTTTTTAGCTTCTGCCTTACCATCAAGGATGATTTTATCCAGATCAAAATCGGATACATTAGCGGTTAGTTGTTGGGCAGTTGCTGTCAGTTTTAGCGTTTTTTCAGGCTGTTTAAAATCTACAAAAGGTTGTTGAAAATGTAGCTTGCCTTTGGCTAATTTTTCTATCCAATTAAATTGTTTAATATGTCCATCTAGTTCATTTAGTGTAACTAATACCTCTAAATCTTTACTAGGTCGTAGAAAGTGTACATCACTTTTTTGTGTTTGAATCTTTCCCTCAAAAAGCTGTTTGTCTGCTAAAAAATGTAGTTGCTCAACCTCTGCATTAAAGTTGTTAAGATTTGTTGCGACATCAATCGTTTTATTATCTTGTTTGAACAAACCATTGAGTTGTGTTGCCTCAATATTACCTTGAAACGAACGCCTATCATTAGCAAAGTACAAAGCATCGGCGGCGGCGGCTAAATCATCAACAATAAGCTCTAAATCAATGGTTTGATTAGCTTGTTTGAACTGTACATCTGCTTGTTGAGCATCAATTATTCCTTTGAAAAATTCTTTATTTTTAGCAAAAATTAATTTATCAGCATTGCCTTTTAGTTCGTTGATAACCACTGCTAAATCAATGGTTTTATCGGCTTGTTTGAACTGCACATCCGCTTGTTGAGCGTCAATATTTCCTTTAAAAAACTCTTTATCTTTAGCAAAAACTAATTCATCTGCCTCACCTTTAAAATCCTTTATAATTACCCCTAGATCAATGGTTTTATCGGCTTGTTTGAACTGTATATTCGCTTGTTGAGCATCAATTTTTCCCTTAAAAGTTTCCTTATTTTTAGCAAAAATGAGTTTGTCCGCATCGCCCTTTAACTCTTTGACAACGACCGCTAAATCAATGGTTTTATTGGCTTGTTTAAACTGTACATCCGCTTGTTTGGTGTAAACATTGCCCTTAAAAAACTCCTGATCTTTTGTGAAATTTAACTCCTCAATGTTTGTTGTAAAAGCAGCTGTATTTGCTTGTAAATCAATGGTTTTGTCAGCTTGTTTGAGTATTACATCTGCTTGTTGTGTTTCAATATCACCTTTTAATAATTTTTTATCTGCTTGAAAGTAAAACTCATTAATAGCAGCATTGAGCGCAGCGACATCAGCAGCAACAGTTAGGGTTCTATCCGCTTGCTCAAACTGTACATCTGCTTGCTGAAGGTCAACATTTCCTTTAAAAAATTCCTTGCCCTTACCAAAAAACAGTTCTTCAACCATCGCATCAAAGCTTGCTATTTGAACAGTTGCTGTTGTGTTTTGATTGGCACGTTGAAATTGTACATCAATTTCTTGGGTTTGCACATCACCTTTAAAATGCTGCTCCTTTTTTAAATCTAAATCTACAATATCAGTGATTAAATTTTTTGTAGAAGCAGTCAAATCAATACCTTCACTAATTTGGGTGAAGTGAATATCGGCGGTTTGTGCATTGGTTTTACCTTGAAAAATCAGTTGTTGAAGGTCAAAAGCCGTTAAGTCGGTATCTATATTGGAAATGTCGAAATCAAGGGCAATGGTTTTTTCAGGTTGTTCCCAATGTCCCTTCAATTTTGCAGCTTGCAACTGCCCATTAGACAATTCATCAACCAGTAATAAATTAGGTTGAATGGGTTGCTGTAATTTTGTATTAAATTGATTAATAGTTAGTTCAATATTTAGATTTTTACTAGGCTGTGCAAAGGCTAGTTGAGCATTTTGAGCATTTGCCATCCCATCAATAAGCAATTCCCTAAAATCTAAATGGGCTAATTGGGTCTCAAAATTGTCGAGTTCTACGGCAACATCAAGGTCTTTATCGCCTTGCTTAACAGCAATAGCCCCTTTTCCCGTTTGCAATTGTCCCTGGGCTAAAAAGTTGGTTAAATCTAACTGTTGTAAATTGCTTTTAAAATTATTTAGGGAAATATCAATGTCTAATTGCTTCGGTAATTGTTGCACCTGTATCGCTGCTTGTTGTGCATTTACAATGCCTTCTAAAAACAAATTGCGAATGTCCGCTTGTGTTAAATCCCCCTCTAATTGGGTAATATTAGCAGCAACCGCTAAATGCTGAGGACGCTGAACAGAAACGATGGTTTGCCCTGTTTTTACTTTACCCTCCAATAACAATTTATCTATATCAAAATGTCCAAGATTGGTATAAAAATCCTGTAGGTCAATAGTTACAGTTAAATCTTTTGGAGCTTGATAAACCTTTACTTTTCCTTTTACTGTTTGCAGTTGTCCTTTAGCTAAGAGGTTCGTAATATCTAGTTTGGGTAAATTTGTATTGGCTTGATAGAGCGAAATATCAGCCGTTAAATCTTGATTGGGTTTATAGAGATGAATGTCGGCTTTATCGGCTGTGGCTTTGCCTTCTAATAGAATGTTATGGATGTCAAAATGGGCTAAATCTGCGTTTAATTGTTGGGCATTAATGGTTAAATCTAGGTCTTTAGGAGGCTGTACAAAATGCACATCTGTTTGCCTTGCTTGTAGTTGACCCTGCGCTAAAAGATTGTGAAGGTCTAATTCTTCCAAATCCATTGCTAGGTCTTTTAAGTCCACATTTACGGTCAAACCCTTGCGTTTTTCAATTACCTGAATGTCGGCTTCGGGAGCTTTAGCTACCCCCTCTATCAACAGTTTTTTCCAATTAAATTGGTCTAAATCTGCCTCTATTTCGCTCAGTAATACATCTACTTTTAATTGCTTTGTTTTTCTTTGATAGTGTACATCGGGGCGTTCTGCATAGAGTTTGGTCTGTACAAAATTTTGCTCTATGTTAATATGGTCAATATCGGCGAGTACCTCCTCAATTTCAGCCTGCACATACTCCTGTTTTTTGTCGTCTGTCAAATCAAAACGGGCTTGTTGTAGGTTGACCAATTGTAGTTCGACTGCCCAGGGTTTGCCATCACTTTCAGGCTTGAAACGTTCTATCAAATCCACCAAATCCCCAAAACGTTGCTCAAATTCAACCCTATTGCTTTCAACCGTATCTTTGACCTCTGTAATCACATGATTGAGGTTAAATGCGTCCTCCTTTGCCTTGCGTTTAAGGTTGAAATAGGGCTTAATAAGGGTAACTTTTTCGATATTGACCTTTTTTTGGAAAACATCTAAATCCGCAAAATCAATGCTTGCCTCTTGAAAGTATAAAAGGGTATCACATTCTAAATCAGAAATGTATACATTTTTTAAAAAAAGGTTATTGGGATAATCTAAGAAGATGCTATCTATTTGTATGTTGCTATTGAGTTTTTCGGAAAGATAAGTAGAAACTTGCTTTATCAAATAACTTTGCAACTTAGGCCTCTGAATTTCTTGCCAACTATAGTAGGCCAAGAGTGCTAAGAGCAATAAAAATAAGCCAAATGCGCCGATGCTTCTTCTAAAGTGCAAGGTGGTAGGTTTTTTTGTAATTACGAATTACGAATTATCAATTACGAATTATCAATGATGCGTTTCAGCCAAACAGTTTGTAGATTCGTGATTTGT
>JAHDHV010000609.1 GCA_020631155.1 Bacteroidota bacterium
TGATGCAATACCTGTAGATTGGCGTATAATTATTTCTGATCCTAATGATCCTGATGTTTTTTCATTCATGAATATTGAAAATGTAGACAGTATTCCGATCCATTATGATACAGATTTTATCACTTTACAAGGTGGCTATTACTCTGAACTAGACCCATGTTTAGAAAATGGGCTTCAACATGAAATTAAGGTAAATATTTCCCGTCCAATTGAAGCGCATTTACAAGGCGAAGATTGTACAGTAACACTTGTGCTAGACCAAGAATATGAGAATGTAGTGGCAACATGGGAAGATAGCTTTGGAAATACGGGAGAAGGATTTGAATATTCCCATGCAGAAGAAAATGCAGAAGGAATAGTAACCTTTACCATTAGCCATGCCACACCAAATGAAGGCTGTCTTGAACCCCTTACCCTAGCAGCACCATTTATCTGTGGTCAACCTGAATGTTTAGCGAATGTGATTTTAGACATTCCAAGTATAACCATATGCCCAGATGAACCTATCTTACAGTCAGAAAATATTTACTTCGTCAGTGAGACAAGTTTTGACAATGATGCCTATGCGTTCTTTGTAACCAATGCTCAGGAGGAAATTGTGATTCGCTTTACAGAAGTTGGCGGAGCACTAGACTTTAGCGAATTAGCCGCAGGCGATTATTGTTTATATGGCTTATCTTACCACACTGAAAGACCTTACAATGAAGCAGCACAAAACTTAACCGCTTTATTAGAAGGCGGCGGCTGTTTTGATGTAAGTGAGTGCGTACCAGTTACTCTGGATAGCGAACTCTGTGAACCTGATTTTTGTAGTACCCTTCCTCCAGCAGTATTTGATGAGGAGAAATACATTTGTGCAGGTGATACTATTGCTTTGCCAAATATTGAAGCAGATGGCGATAGCCTTCAATGGTACTATCTACAATTCGATGGCGAAACAACAGCCGAACACTTCATTGAGCAACCCGAACAATTTGTTATTCCTGCCCCTTATGATGGCTGTGAAGATGAAATCGTTTTTGAAGCACGCTCTACAGTTTGCCCTGATAGATTGTATTACAGCACTTTTTATGTTGTATTTGCCCCATTAGAGGCTGCCCTCGAATCTGATGATTGCGGTGTATCTGTTCAAAATGCCAATTGCAACCCATTCCTCAACATTTCTTGGGAAGATAATTTAGGCAATCAAGGCACAGGTTTTAGCTACAATCCAGAGGCAGGCACTAGCGGAATGGTCACCTTTACCCTTTCCTTCCCATCTGCATTAGCACACGATCTTAGCTGTGGCGAAATTACCCTAACCACCAGCTTTGAATGTGCTGCCGAAGAAACAGCTTGTTTAGCCAGTGCAGGAGAAGTATTGTATACTGGAAATACCGAATTGTGCGAATCAGACGATTTGCAAATCCTTATCAATAATAACAATGCTGCTGCTGCAAATTATGCTTATGAGTATCTTGTGGTTAATGAAAATGGTGAAATTGTTTGGAAAAATGATGCCTCTAATATTGACTTAGGCGATTTACCAACAGGAACATACTGCATCTACGGTTTATCTTCTAATCCAGAAGACACCTACAATACAGCAGCGACAAGCTTAACCGATTTACAAAATGGTGGAGGTTGTTTTGAATTAACAGAAAGTTGTTTGGAAATTACCCTGTACCCATCTTACCAAATAGATTTCCACGTTTCTACAGAACCTACTTGTGTAGATGATAACTTAATGACACTAGGCATCACCATTTCAGGCGGTAGCGGTGCGTACTTAATTAAGTTTGATGGCAACAATGAATTTGAGGCGGTAGACGGTGAAAATATCATCACCCTACCACAAGGAGAATATTACTATTCGGTAACAGATGTCAATTATGAGGAAAGTTGTCAAGCAATTCAATTCCTTGCTTTTATGCAATTTTTCTGTACACCAGAAGCCCCTCCATGTGTAGAAAACCCTGAAGCTGTTTCTATAGATATTTGCAGTGGTGAAAATATCAGCTTAAATGACTTTTTCACAAATATACCATCTGACTCAAGATGGACAGATGAAAATGGTAATGAAGTAGCTACACCAAACGATTTGACCTTAGAAGCGACAGGCTGTAGCCCTGTAGACTATCGTTTTGAAACAGGAGTAGCCCAACATGTTGATTGTGGTTGGGTTGCCTTTACCTATATCGTTGACATTACTGTTCACCCTGAAATCACTGCAACCTTAGAGCAAGACGAATGTGGTGTCAGTCTTAATCGCGATTGTTTAGATTACCTAGTTGTTTGGGAAGATAGTTTTGGAAATGAAAATGATGGATTAGCCTATCAAGCGCAAGAAGGCACTAGCGGAACAGTCACTTTTACCATTAGTAATCCAGACAACAATAGTTGTGAACCAATGAGTTTGACCGCCAACTTTGATTGCGCCTTTAGCGAAGCTTGCCGACCAGTAGCAGGGGTAGTTATCGCCAACTCTGTAGCTCTTTGCGAAGCCAATCCAAGCATGACCATTGACAATACCAATATGTCTTCAGCAGCTTACGAATATCAATATTTCATCACAGATAGTCTTGGAAATATCGTAACAACAGCTTTAGGCACGCCATTCTACACGGCCAACAATGTAGACCTATCAGGTTTCTCACAAGGCAACTACTGTATCTACGGCATCGCCTCACATCCTAATGCGCCATTCAACGCATCAGCAACAAACATCAACGACTTAGCTACTGGCGAAGGCTGTTTCGACATTACTCCTTGTTTATCTGTCTTCTTTGATGAAAGCTGTGATTTTGTCATCAATGAATACATTGAATATTTTGCACCTACTGATCCTATTGGAAATACTGGCGGTG
>JAHDHV010000610.1 GCA_020631155.1 Bacteroidota bacterium
CCAAAAATCCAAAAATCCAAAAATCCAAAAATCCAAAAATCCAAAAATCCAAAAACTTGAAATCCAAAATCATACATATAGAATACAAAGCCGAAGAAGGCATCATTAATATTTTTCTCGGACATCAAAGCGAGCAATCAATCATCAGTTTTTCAACCAAACAGCCATTTTTACAACTCGCTAAGGGAAAATCCAAAGTACGTTATCGCATGGCATCCTTCCAATTCAAGGACAGTTACTACAAAAAATGCAAAACACCAATTATTGAAGAAGTAGGCAAAAGCAGTTTAAACAAAGCCTATATAAAAGGTCATTTTTCCGAAGAAAAAAGCACTCAATTTGAAATAATTTTTAAAGCAAAAGATGGACAAACACTGGATATAGATATAAAATGGAATAAAGAGCAATACAATCGCGCATTTTTGACCTATGAAACCACAGAAGAAGAACAATTTTTTGGCTTTGGTGAGCAATTTTCACACGTCAATATGAAAGGCAAAAAGCCCTTTATTTTTGTCGAAGAACAAGGCATTGGCAGAGGCGATCAACCCATTTCCACAGTCACCAAACTGGCAGGCGTATCAGGAAACGAATATACAAGTTATGCTCCCATGCCATTTTACATAACTAATTATAACAAAGCATGTTTAATAAAAAATAGCACTTACTTACAATTTGATTTATCCAAACCCGACAAAGTAGGCCTACAAGTTTGGGACAACTCGCTAAAAATGAGGCTATGGCAAGCTAAATCTCCCTTTCAATTAATCGAAAAATACACCAAAACACTTGGACGAATGCCAAAACTCCCTGATTGGGCATACGGCACATGGCTGGGTTTGCAAGGCGGAACAGAGAAAGTCACAAAAGTCATTCGCGAAGCCAAGCAAGCAGGCAACCCCATCACCGCCCTATGGATTCAAGACTGGGTCGGCAAACGAAAAACACGCTTCGGCTCTCAACTTTGGTGGACATGGGAAGCCGATGAAACGAGCTATCCCAACTTCAAAGCATTTTGCCAGCAAATGAACGAGCAAGGAGTCAAAGTATTAGGCTATGTCAATACCTTTATAATAGAACAAGGAAAAGTTTTTGAAGAAGCCAAAGAAAAAGGGTATTTGGTCAAAAATCTAAGAGGCAAAAATTACCTCATTGAAACCGCAGGATTTCCCGCTCATTTACTCGATCTCAGCAATCCCGCTGCCTTTGAGTGGTTTAAAAACATTCTGAAAACCAACTTAATGGACATGGGACTAAGCGGTTGGATGGCCGATTTTTCGGAATGGCTGCCTTGGGATGCACAACTTCATTCAGGCGAAGATGCCAAACGCTACCACAATCAATATCCAGTAGAATGGGCGCGCCTCAATCGCGAAGCCATACAAGAAGCAGGGAAGGAGGGAGAAATCGTATTTTTTGTACGCGCAGCCTATACCTATACTAGTAGGTATGCAACCCTACTTTGGCAAGGTGACCAAATGGTCAATTGGGGGCAACACGATGGCATCGCTTCAACCGTTCCCGCGCTTTTATCAAGTGGCATTAGCGGCACCCCCCTCAATCACAGTGACATTGGAGGCTACACCAGCTTCAATTTACCCATTTTAAAAGTCAACCGCAGCCAAGAATTGTTATTCCGATGGGCAGAACTCAACGCTTTTACCCCCGTTTTTCGCACCCACGAAGGCATTTTACCCGATAAAAATCATCAAGTGTATAGCAATGAGGAGACCATTGCGTTTTTTGCAAAAATGGGCAGATTACATTATGCACTAAAAGAATATTTAAAATTTTTAGTACAAGAAGCCAGCAAAAAAGGCTATCCCATCATTCGACACCTATATCTACACTACCCCAAAGATGCCAATACCTACCATTTAGAACACCAATTTTTGCTAGGGGAGGACCTACTAGTATTACCCGTTCTCGAAAAAGGCGCAACAACCGTCAAAGGTTATTTCCCAAAAGGCAAATGGCGACACCTCTGGACAGGCAACATCATCAAAGGCAAACAATTCGCCACCATTGACGCACCCATCGGCCAGCCCGCCGTTTTCCTAAAAGTAAAAGGCAAATGGTACAAACACCTCAAAAAGAAATTATCCCTGTCCCCGTAGAGGCGAATTGCCATTCGCGCCCCCTTATAATTCGCCCCGTGCCTCGCAAATCGCCCCATCATGAGAATTCCATCGTTACATTGTCCGTTCATCCACCCAATAAACCAGCACAGCACCTATTGTATAAGCTATAATATCCCAAAAATCAAAAGTAGAACCGAGCAAAATCTCACTAAGCTTATTATGCCATTGCAATTTATTCGCCAGTTTAAAATACTGAGAAACCTCCGTAGCCAGCGCAAAAAGCCAGATACCAATAGCCAAAGGCACACTTTTAAAGGCATACACACTTTTCGCCAAGCAATATAGAAACACAACAACCAATACATCCCCCAAAAATCCCCTAATAAATCCCCAATCTTGAAAAACCGTCACAATCAAAAAGCCCATCAACAGACAAGCCATCGCAACCACAAAATACTTTCTCTTAAAATCCATCATAGTACTCTTTAAATTGTCAAATAATCAACCAGCCCTAAAGAAAATTCACGTAAAGAAAATTCACGAATTTTCTCTATAACTCAAAGTCTTACCTCTTATATCTTGTGTCTTACATCTCATAATGGGCTGCCCCCTCTGTTTCGCAAAAAACGCTGTCAAGAAATTCTGTTAATCCAAAAGAAAGTAGTAGAGACATAGCACACTATGTCTCTCCAAAATAAAAGCAAGCGTTTTTGCTCAATCATCGGGGTCGGGCTGCCCGTTGCAATTCGCCTTTGCCAAAACG
>JAHDHV010000611.1 GCA_020631155.1 Bacteroidota bacterium
AAAAACTTTCAAGGCCGTTTTTCAACACCAATAAAAAAAAAGAATATTTTATTTTAGGAAAAAGTAAAGATTCTCCTTTTATTTAAATAACTTTTTTGTACTCCCTAAATTCTTGACACACTCGTTTTATATTATTTGTTTATTTTCCAAAAAGGTATAGGAAATATGCTAAAATGTCATAAATTCACTAAAGGTAAATTACCCTAATTCAAATTGTAGTTTTAATAAATTTTTATATATACCATCTTCTAAATCGGATAGTTCATTATGAGTGCCTTGCTCAACGATTTGCCCACCATCAATTACATAAATTTGGTCAACATTGCGGATGGTTGCCAAGCGGTGTGCGATAATAATGGTTGTGCGTTGTTTCATTAATTTGTGTAATGCATCTTGCACCAAACGTTCCGATTCGGCATCTAATGAGCTTGTTGCTTCGTCTAAAATGAGGATGGCAGGGTCTTTTAAAATGGCGCGAGCTATAGCAATGCGCTGTCGTTGGCCACCTGACAATTTGATGCCGCGCTCTCCAACTAGGGTGTCAAATCCTTGAGGAAAAGATTCTATAAATTCAAGGGCATTAGCTTTTAAGGCAGCTTGTCGCACCTCTGTTGTTGTTGCATCAGGCCTGCCGTATAAAATATTTTCCTGAATAGTGCCACCAAATAAAATAACCTCTTGAGGGACTGTACCTATATTGCTGCGAAACGTTGAAATGTCATAATTTTGAATGTTATTATTTCCAATGGTAATGGAGCCATTATTAAGCGGATAAAAACGCATCAATAACTGAACAATGGTAGATTTCCCTGCCCCACTTGCCCCTACTAAAGCAACCTTTTGTCCTTTTTGAATGTGAAAGGAAATATTTTTCAATACAACCACATCCTTTCGAGTAGGGTAGGAGAAATGCACATTTTGATAGACAATATCGCCTTTTATTTCTTGCTTGACCAACTGTTCACTCTGAATTTCTGGTGTTTCATCAAGAATATCTGTAATTCGCTCAGAAGCCCCTATCGCTTTTTGAATATTGCTGTAAATATCACCGATACCGCCAATAGCTGCGCCAATAAAAAAGGTATACAAGATAAATCGAATCAACTCGCCGATGGTCATGCTACCTGCTGCCACATATTGCGCGCCCTGCCATAATACGATGATGATACCGCCAAATACAGCCGAAATCAGAAACGAAACAAATGCGCCGCGATATTTTGCTGCCTTCAACGCCAATTTAACAACACGCTCCATTGTTTTATCATATCGTGCCGTTTCGAGCCATTCGTTGGTAAATGCTTTCACCATTTGAATAGACTGTAACGTTTCTTCCACCACCACATTCGATTCTGCCAAAGCATCTTGTGTGCTTTTGGATAAACGACGGATGTAGCGGCCAAAATACATAGCGGCCAAAATTCCGATTGGAAAAGTGGCTAACATCAGCAAAGTTAACTTAACCGATGTATAAGCAATGATGGCAATGCCGATGACAAGGGTTGCGATTTGGCGTAAAAACTCGGCAATATGAATAGAAAAAGTACTTTGCAGTTGGGTGACATCTGCGGCAATTCGGCTGGTTAGCTCGCCTACTCGTCTTTGTTCAAAAAAAGCTAAATCCAACTTAATCAAGCGATTATATACTGCTTTTCGAATGTCTGCTATGGCATTTTCCGTAACATAGGCAAAAGTCCAGATGCGAGCATAAGAAAAAATGCCTTGCAAAACCAAAATAATAAGCAAGAAAAAGCCCACTTGATTGATACTCCATTGTCCATTTCCGAGTGCTACATCAGCCAATACACTGGCAATATAAGGAAAGATCAGGGCGGTAGCTGTAGATAGAAAAAGGAACACTAAGCCTAGCGCGAAAACGCCTTTATAGGGCAAAATATAGCCAAAAATTTTCCATAACTCCCAGAAACTATGGGTTTTGGGAGGCTCTTTTTGCTGAACTTCACCGTTTTGTGAAGCTTGCGAGGAGGACGATGTGGTGCTCGAATCTGTATCCATAAAAAGCGTGATTGCTTAAATGATTGTAGAGAGACATAAGATATAAGACATGAGACATAAGATATGAGACATGAACCTCTAATCTTGTCTAATACTTATTGATTGTTTTACTTAAAACGTGCAAAAGTACAAATTAATAGACAATGAAGTTGGAGAAGTGTTTTAAATTTCACTGCTTTTTTAAAAGGGAACTAGGGGGGATGTGGATTTTAACTTGTGAAAGGACGGTAAACCCTTGACACACTCAAATTAAAAATAGCAAGTCAAGACAGCCTCTAAAAACTAGAGAATTTGAAACATAACATTTTTAGGGAAAAATATTTTCCACTTGTTTCTTTAGCCATTTTTTTTGGGTCAAAGGAGAAAGCTTTGTTAAATTAGATAAAAGGGAATTTTGCAAATTTTGTTGCTCTTTTTTGGATAAAGCTATTTTTTCTTCTTGAAAATTGAGCAGTTGTTTAGTTATTTTGATGAAATTTTTATAAGTAAAAAAGAAATTGCTAGGCAGCGTTTTTTGATGATGATTTAAAAATGCCATAAAAGCGTTTAATAAATGTGTTAATGACTCGTAATGTGCTAATTTGTAATAAGATTTGGCGAGTAAAATTTTGTGAGATAAATAATTGAAATCGTCTTGCAGGGCAAAATTTTGGAGTTGGGCAATGCAATTTTCATACTGTTGCCGATGAAAAGCAATGTTCGCACGCCCATAGGCCACCATAGATGCCGCATGACTAAGGGGCAGTAATATTTGATAATTAGCTATAAATTCACTTGCCCAATCGTATTTTTTCAATATCAAAGCCGTATTCACAATATTTTGAAAG
>JAHDHV010000612.1 GCA_020631155.1 Bacteroidota bacterium
TGTGTAGCATCATAAGACAAACTAACACAAAACGTTTTGTCAGTTAAAGCAACAAAATACCAATATCGCCCAACTACATAAGCCCCATAAATAGGTTTATCCTCTATTTCGTTGAGTGTTCTAGCTGCTAACATAGCAATCAACACCTGCCCTAATGGATCGTTATCTCGTCCCTTTTCGGGTTTGTATTCGTGAATAAAAAAGTAAGGACTTTTGGGATTTTGTTTGCCTCTAGCAACTAAAAAATCTACTCGTCCGCCAACCTCTACATCGTCAATAGTTGCGGATAGATAACGTTGCAAAAAACCTTTATAATGCTCCGTATAGTAGTTGACCACATTAATTAACGTTCCCAAAAAGAAAAACTGTAACTCCATTTCATTCCAATCATCTACATTTCTCCTTAAAAAATACCTTAGTTCTAAGAGCCGCTCCCGTTCTGTTTCTGTTATGGCAGTATCAGTATCCACTGTTAACCATTCTTCTAAAGCCGCATGATTTTCATATACTCTTTTCAGCCCAAAAGTATCCTCTAGTAAGTCGCAATTCCACTCCTCGAAACTTCTTATTTTAGTAGTAGCTTTTGTAGCCATGGTTGATGGTTTTTTCTTTTCAAAAAAAAAGATCAATTAAATAGTGCTTGATATTTAAGTAACAAAAAAAAGCGAATAATGGTGCTATAAAATAGAAGGTATCTTTCAACAGAAGCGTGGGCACGATATTTTTGACAAGCGTTTTTGCTTACTTCATTGGCGACTGCAAAAAGTAAGTCGCCGAAGGCAATTGTGGAGTTTTAGACCCTATTTCCGGCGAGAGATTCCAATTATTTAACCATATTTACCCCCTAAACAAACTAACTTAACATTCAAACTTGCTATTCGCTGATTTTATTTTGCAAAAAAAAAACAGATTCGCTAAGATAATAATTCGTTTGTTTTAATTACTTGAGTTAACTCAATAAGCCTTTGATTATCAGGAGTTTGTGTTTTTTTTCTGAGCCTTAAAAGGTGTGAGCTCGCTGGGGTCAAAGAAACACGACTTCACTTTTTTCTAACATACTTTGACCCTGCTAGGGTCATTTTACTTATCCAATGACCGCAGAGCGGTCAAAGTATGTTAGCTGGACATAATGACCTGATTACACGACCCCAGCGGGGTCGAACCCTTTTAAAAAACACAAACACCTGTTAATTAATGAATTATGTATTTGGTGATGGCTATTTTAAATTCTTGTTTTCTCATTTTGAAATCAGCGAAAGCCGAGTTCAAAGAAACAGTTTCTTTAATTTGTGCACCCTTTTTTTAAAAAAATGAAAAAACTAAGTACTGCACAATTAATTAGTGCTTGGCACTTATTTCACTCCCTGTTGTTTGATTAAATTCCTACCTAATTGATACAAATGCACTTCATCAGGGCCATCAGCAAGGCGGAGGGCGCGGCCGTATAGCCAAAAGCCCGTTAAAGGGGTATCCTGACTGACTCCCATGCCGCCATGCATTTGAATTGCTCGGTCTACCACCCGACAGGTCATGGAGGGAACAATAATTTTTATCATCGCAATTAAATCTTTCGCTTGTTTGATGCCAAAGCGGTCAATTTTGTCGGCGGCGGCGAGCGTTAAAAGGCGAGCTTGTTCAATTTCGCATTTGGATAGCGCGATTTCTTGGCGAATACTGCTGTAGCTAGATAGTTGCTTGCCAAAAGTACTGCGTTGCGATACCCGTTGACACATCAATTCTAGCGCGCGCTCGGCAGCACCAATAAGGCGCATACAATGGTGAATTCGTCCGGGTCCTAGACGGCCTTGTGCAATTTGAAAGCCTGTTCCTTCGCCAACCAACAAATTACTGGCAGGAACACGTACATTATTCAACGCAATTTCAGCATGTCCCTCTGGCGATTCGACAGTGCCGTATACGCGCAAAGGACGCACAACTTCAATGCCCGGTGTATCGGCTGGTACAATAATCATGCTTTGTTGTAGGTGTCGCTGCGCGCTTGGGTCGGTTTTACCCATCACAATATAAACCTTTGTATTGGGGTTCATCGCACCCGTTGACCACCATTTGCGGCCATTAATGACGTATTCCTCGCCATCTCGCACAATGGAGGTTTCTATATTGGTGGCATCTGAGGAGGCAACTTGGGGTTCGGTCATTAGAAAAGCGGAGCGAATGGAGCCGTTCATCAGTGGGTATAGCCATTGCCGTTGTTGTTCGGGAGTGCCATATTTTGCTAATACTTCCATATTGCCTGTATCTGGTGCAGAGCAATTAAATACTTGTGATGCCCAAATCACACGCCCCATTAAGGCGGCAAGGGGAGCGTATTCTAAATTGGTGAGGCCAGGGCTAAATTTGCCGTAGTCTTTGGGTAAAAATAAATTCCAAAGTCCTTCTGCTTTGGCGAGTTCTTTTAATTTTTCTAGGTCGGGATAGATTTTCCAAGGGTGGGTTTCGGTAAATTCAAAATAGTCTTTTTCTATGGGTAAAATGTGAGTGGCCATAAAGTCGGCTACTTTTGTTTGTAGGGCTTTGGATTTGTCAGAATATTCAAAATTCATGGATTGATGTTTTTGGGGTGAGCTGTAGCGAAAGTTCATGAGTTTTCGCTACGGGCATATTTGTTTTTTTAATCATAAATTGGGAAAAAAGTATCCTTATTTTTATTTGCTTTAATAAGTGTAGCCAGAGGCTACAAATTTGATTCGGAGCGAGGCAGAGCCTCACACCTATTAATTTACAGGGGCGAGGTTCCACCTCGCGCCGAACTAAAAGTTATGAGTGTGTCAAGAATTTAGGGAATGGCAAAATACTGTTTAAATAGACATTCA
>JAHDHV010000613.1 GCA_020631155.1 Bacteroidota bacterium
CAACACCCGACAAATCTGGCATTTCTATATCCGTCAACAGTAAATCTATTTTTTCGGATGCCAAGATTTCCAGTGCTTCAAAAGGATTAGTGGTAGCCGTTTTAAGCTTTACAAAAGGAAGTTTAGCCGCAAATTGACTGAGTATCTTTATGGCTGGTTTTTCATCATCTACAATAATGGTGTTCATAGGGTTTGCTTTTAAAAATAATTTGAGTGTGTCAGAAAAAGAGAGATTTCATATAATAGCTATTTGCCTTGATCTTACAAAGTGTTGTATTCCCTACGTTTTTTTCTTTTTTACTTGATAAAATAGTAAGGACGTAATGCATTACGTCCCAACAATCAAGACTGTGAAACTTTTTCGCGCTTAACGCAAAAACTTTCAAGGTCGCTCTTCAAAGCCAATAAAAAGAGACTATTTTGTTTTTTTGGAAAAGTAAATTTTTCCCTTCATATAAAAAAACTTTGCGATTCCCTAAATTCTTGACACACTCAAATAATTTTCAACTTTCAACTTTCAACTTTCAATTTTCAATTTTCAACTTTCCATTATACTTAAATCTCACTTTTCAATTTAAACGATTTTTTGAGCTTTTCCGTCCCCCGTTTCAACTTCAGTCGAACCTTTTTGCCGGGCTTGCGATTGAGATAGTAATACAAAATACCAATATCTGCGGTATAGGTATTAACGCCATTGATGCCCATAATTTCATCACCAACCTGTATGCCTGCTTTATCGGCGGGCGAATTTTTGCGGACATAGCTAATTTTGTATTTTCGGAATCCCTGACCAACTGCAAGGATCTCAAGCCCACTTAAATTGTAGTAGAATGGTTTTTTGTAGGCATTGTTTTTTCGTAAAATAATACGCTCTTTTCTGTAATCAAAAACAATGTGAAATCGCTTTAAAATCTCTGCTCCAATGTTTCCATGCCACAGTTTTCCCGACAAAGTGACATTCGAGGATTCAAGGTTAGGGTAGGCAGTAATCACATCTTTAAAATTAAAATCCCCTAGCTCAAAGCCTTTTAATCGGCCTAATTTGCCAAAAATATTTCCGCTTAAACCGCTTCCTAGATAAGTATCTATATGTTTAGAAGGAATTTTTTTATCTTTATACCACAAGGAAATAGCATTGGTAGCCCCCAAATCAATTAGTAATTTCAAGGGTTTTTGTTCGCCATTTTCTTCGGTGATATGTGTCATAATATAGGGCTTCGTATTTTCGATGACAATAGGCATTTCCAATCCCTTGCCCTTATACTGATAGGTAGATGGTTTGTGCAATTTAAGGTAACTATGTTGATAATTAATTTCAACGACAAATTGACTAAATACATCATAGCCAATAATACCAAAAACAGGTTGACCAAACATTTCAGAAAATGACAAAACGTCTTTTGGCAATACCACCAAACTCATGCCTTTGCCCATTGTTCCGGGTAGGCTGATGGTAAGATTAGACGCTACTTTTGCATCAATCACCCCATTTTTGCCCAAGCCAGCAACCCTTATGTTGCGTGTATGTTGAAAGCCGAGCAATTCAGCAATGGCAGGTTCAGTAAGAATAGTTGTATTCACTCCTGTATCCAAAATAAAATTCATTTCAAAAGAATTATTAATGCGTACAGGCACTAAAATCAGGTTGTGATAACTTTTAAAAGGAATCCGCACCGATTTTTTACCTTCGCCTTGTAAGTGCATTCCAATGGCTTGATCATCAGCAAAGGTAGAAGCGGAGGCAATTAGGTAGCAGTTTAGTAAGAAGAATAGAAGTAAATATATTTTTTTCATAGAAAGTGTCTTTTAAACTGCGAGCTGTTTATTTTAAAGTAGCGTAAGTTCATGAACTTACGCTACTTTAAAATAAACATTCTTAAAGGCGAATCCAAATATTTTTATTCTTTGTAATGCAAAGTTAAAGGCTTAAATAAAAAGCCTGAGCAAAGCCAGACTTTTTACTAAAATAGAACAAAGATTGAAAAAAAATAAAATGAACAGTGTAGAAAAATATTACATAAACTATTTAATGTAAATTAATAGATTATTTGTTAATAATTATAAGCTGAAATGATGCTTAAATTTACTTTATGTAAGGTTTAGATAAAGAATAGATTAATTGTCTTACATCTTAAATCCTGTATCTTAAATCTTACATCTATTTAAAAAATAATCAATCAATGATTAACAGTTAGCAAGTTATTTACACAATTACATCTGTAATAGTTTCTTGATCTACATTTTGCATCAGTAAAGAAAATTTAGATCGCTTGTATTTTCGAGCGTTCAAAATAGTTCGCTCTCCCTCTTGATAGCAAATTAATTCCTTAGAACCATCTTTTGTTGTATTGGTATCTTCAATATACAAGTACTCGCCTGTATTACTACTTACACCAACACGTACCAGCATATTGCTTTCGCATTTATCATAAGCAAGTTGATCAAATTGTTTCTTAGAAATAACAAATCGCGTCCAATTGGGATAGTTTCGGTCTAAATAAAGGGTAAGATGCATCAGGTCTCTGTTCTTAGAAAATTTTTCAAGTTTTTTGTTGTACTTTAAAAAGCGCAACTTAATTTTGCCTTTGTGTGAAGATAGTACAAACTCCTCCCAGCCAGCATACTTAAAGTTTAAAGACTCAATAAAGTTATAGAACTCGCCCGTATAGGCATTTAACTTTTTGGGTCTACGGTTGTTGACTTGAACTTCTACCTGATAAATAGCCATATAAAGTCTTAGTTTTGCTTGAAAAATGAATGTATTTACTTTATAAACGAAAAAAATGTTCACAAATTGTTAGTAATGACTATTAATATAT
>JAHDHV010000087.1 GCA_020631155.1 Bacteroidota bacterium
TGGTTGTGAGTTTGTGGTTGTGAGTTTGTGGTTGTGAGTTTGTGGTTGTGAGTTTTTGGTTTAAATAAACAAATCTTACATCTTACATCTTATATCTTACATCTTACATCTTACATCTTACATCTTACATCTTACATCTATTTCCCCAAAAAAACTAATCATTAATTTCTGTTCTCTAATCACTAATTTCTAAATACAATATTTTTAAAAAAACAAATAAGTAGCTAGACAAAACTAAAAGACATTTGAACTTGCCATAAATGATTAATGCTCTATTAATTGTTTCAAGTCTCCTGTCTCCTATCTCATGTCTAAGCACTTAAAAATAAAACAGTAATTATAAAACATGGCAAAAGTTCAATGTTACAATTGCAAAAAGGTAACACCTGTAGTTGCTCCAGGTTATCGGTGTAAATTTTGTAATTATCCGCTTAACAAATATTTGGAGCAGGACGAAGAACCACAAGAAGAAATCATCATTGAAAAAATCAAACAAGAACTGCCTGAAAAACCTTCTATTCACGATCTCTATCGTGTAGATCAAGGCAAGCAAAACGTTGTGCAAGCAGATCAAGCCGTTATCAATCAGTTGAAACCTGATGAAAAACTAAAGCGCACATCTACAGGTTCAGTGATTTTGAAGAAGAATAAAAACCCTGAAAAAGACGGCAAAATTGTAGCTGGCTGGCTTGTGGTGCATACTGAAAATAAGCTCTCCATCACCTATGAACTCTTTGAAGGAGAAAATATAATTGGTAGACCTGATGGCCCACATCATGTTGACATTCGCATTGAAGATGATGAATATGTTAGTAGGATTCACGCTAAAATTACGATTGACAAAGACTTTTTACACCGCTTCCATTACAAACTGTCTGATGATGGCAGCCTCCGCAATGGCAACCCTAGTACAAATGGAACTTACATCAATGGTATTTCGGAGCGTTTATCTAAAAACAAAACAGTGTTTTTGCGTGATGGCGATACCATACAAGTCGGCACAACTAAGCTCGTCTTCAAAAATACGGACGAAGCCGATGACGATATTTCGGCGGTGAGCAGTGTAAATAATACAGATTATACAGAAACCATTTCCATTAGAGGATAACATCGCTAAAGCTGGAACTTTTAGTTAGAGGTTTTTAGAGTTTGATTTTAAAGTTATAAGTTAATTACTAACTTTCAAAAGCCAAAAAGCCAAACCAGCATTAAGCGAGTAAAATTTTATATTATATAAGTATGGGACAGAGAGGAAAAAACCTATTATTGGCATTATTATTTTCAGCAATATTAATGGCTGTAGTACTTGTAGGCTATAACCTAGTGCCACAAACAGCTTTAAAACGTATCTTTCAGCTATTTGGTGGAACGATGCCCGGCGGAATCGTTCAGTTTATCACTTATGTCGCCTTTTTCTGGGGCATTTTTGAAATTAAAGAACGATTAGGGCGTGTCAAGTATGAGAAAACCAGTTTTGATTTAGAGTTATTACCTGAAAAAGAGCATTGGGTATTATCGCCCGATGAAGTGAATGGCTTGAAAATCAAAATGATAGATTATGAGAAGGAGAACAAATTTTTGATGACAGATTTAATCAAAAAAGCCTGTACAAAATTTAGAGCAAATAAATCAATCTCCGATGTATTAGACGTTGTGGCTACACAAGTTAAAATTAATATGAACCGAGCCGAGAGTGGACAGTCTATCATTCGCTATTTGGTTTGGGCAATTCCGTCCATCGGTTTCATTGGCACCATTTTGGGGATTGCACAGGCTCTAGGTCTCGCCGATCAAGCAGGGGATCCCGAAAAGCTCAGTCAGGTTACCTCTTTTATGTACGTAGCCTTCGACACAACCCTTGTGGCTTTGCTGTTGAGTATCATCATGATGTGGTTTTTTCATCTTTTGCAAGAAAAAGAAGAAGATTTGCATACCAAAATGGAAGAGTATGTAATGGAAAATCTAGTGAATCGTATTCATTTAGAATAGATGGGAAATAATTAGGGTAAGTGCCAAGCACTATTTAATTATGCACAATTTTGTGCTAAAGTATTAGAAATGAGTAGTTTAGTCTTTTACTATTGTAACATTAATTTTGTCTAGGTACTTATGTTTCAAATACCGAGTTTTTCTACCAAACAGTTTGGGCTTACTTTGACAGTTCGTGGATTCGTGATTAGTAGAACAGTGATTCGGGCAAATTGATTGATAGCAATTATTTTTAAGTGAGTTGTGTAACGACAGCTTTAGCTGTTAAAGTTCTTATAAATATTTAATAAAAAAATTGATAACTACAAGAAGGTTCAAGAAATAATTTCCAATTTCTGATCTCTAATCGCTAATTTCTAACAGCTAAAAATTCAAAAGTGGTATGTTTCAAATACCGAGTTTTTCTACCAAACAGTTTGGGCTTACTTTGACAGTTCGTGGATTCGTGATTAGTAGAACAGTGATTCGGGCAAATTGATTGATAGCAATTATTTTTAAGTGAGTTGTGTAACGACAGCTTTAGCTGTTAAAGTTCTTATAAATATTTAATAAAAAAATTGATAACTACAAGAAGGTTCAAGAAATAATTTCCAATTTCTGATCTCTAATCGCTAATTTCTAACAGCTAAAAATCCAAAAGTCTAAATAGCTAAAAGGCAATCTCACAACTAAAGTGTTTGGATAAAAATAAAACATACCATAATTAGCTCACTGTTAATGATTTACAATAAGTCTAAGTGTGAGCTAATTTTGTACAGGTGCTTAAAGAATTTTTAATGTAAAATATGCCTTACATTCTATGTTTTTGATAGAATGATTAAGGCATATTTTTTTACACAAAAACTTTGCACAAAAAAGAAAACTAGAAAACAAAATACACTATCATCTTATAGAACCATGAAAATTAATTTTACTAAAAATAAACATTTTTCCAAAACAATAAAAGATAATTAAATATTATTCAAAAACAAAATTTAACTATTACCTGCCCAACTACTTGCCCCATAACAAAGCCATTTATTGTGTTGATTTGCCAACATAATTTTTACATAAGCAACAAGCTTTAGAGACTTGCTACCTATAGCATAGCCTTATTTCAATCTCATAACACATTAATTATGAGTAGTCTAGCTTTCTTTAATTTTGAAACCTAGTCTAAGCTTTGTCGTAAACAGTTGTATTCTTCCAAAATTATTTATCACTTGACCCCACTAAATATTCCACAAAGTTAACCCTAAATAATCTTTTTCAAGAGATAAATATAACTTTTCTATGATACAAAAATCTACTCATTTTATTTCACTTTTAATTTTTTTAAGTGTTTTTACACTGCCTATCTTAGCACAAACCTCAGATGATTATTGTCAAATTACAAGTGCACAAACCAGCTATGAATGGATAGATAAGGTGGCATTTGCCGACTTTAGCAACGAATCAGGCAATGATGGCGGCTATGGAGATTATACAGAGCTTTCCACAGATTTAATGCAAGGAAAAACCTATGAAATGATGCTAACCCCCGGTTATGCAGCTAATCCATATGGTGAACATTGGAGTATTTTTGTGGATTGGAATGGTGATGGTGATTTTTACGATAATAAGGAAAAAATTAATACAGGAATTGGAACAGCTATCACTACGGTAACCATCAGTTTAAAAGTGCCTGTTGAAGCAACACTTGGAGCAACGCGCTTACGCATCATGATGCATTATGATGGTATGAACATCAATTCTTGTAAGCAATTTTCTTGGGGTGAAGTAGAAGATTATACCGTCAATATTGTAGCAGGTGATGGCACAGAAGATGAGGATATTGACAATACTCCTGTGGATAGCAGTGGCTATTGCCTTACCGAAGGTGGGCAAACTACTTATGAGTGGATTGATAAAGTTACATTCGGTGATATAGTAAATATGTCGGGCAATGATGGTGGCTATGGCAATTATATGAACTTGTCAACCGAAGTGATGCAGGGCGGTAATTATAGCATTACTTTACAGCCCGGATTCAATGGAATGGTATATCAAGAATACTGGAGTGTATACATTGATTTTAATGGTGATGGTGACTTTAAGGATATGAACGAGCGTGTTGTACATACATTTTTCCCTAAACTGGGAGAATGGGAAAAGACTTTTAACGTTCCTTTGAGTGCAACTTTAGGAGAAACTCGTATGCGTGTAATTATGCATTATGGCAAAGCTGCGCCTAATGCTTGTGCATCCCTTAATTGGGGGGAAGTAGAAGATTACAGCATCAATATTATCGCATATGATAGCAGTATGATACCTGAAGATACAGATAGCACAGGCACGACTGATCCCCAACAGCCCGTTTTGATAGAATATTGTGAAATGTTTGGTCAAAACAGTGCTTATGAATGGATTGAAAGTGTAAAGGTTGGCGATACAGAAAATATGTCGGGCAATGATAGTGGTTATGGGGATTATACAGATATGGTTGTCACCCTCGAACAAGGAGAAACTCATCAACTGAACTTAACTCCCGGATTTTCTGCTGGCAATTATAAAGAAAATTGGTCAATCTTCATTGATTGGGATGGTAACGGCGATTTTGAGGAGAACGAATTAGTCTTTAAAACAATGTTCCCTAAGATGCAGCCGATTAATGATGCACTTGAAATACCTGCCGATGCACCGCTTGGTAGTACTCGTATGCGAATTGCGATGCGTTATAAAAAAGGTAATTATGTAGGTTGCGGCATGTTTGGTTGGGGCGAAGTGGAGGATTATATGGTTAATATTATTGAAAGCGATGGCATAGATAATGATATTATAGAACCCGATCCAGAGCCAGAAGTTGAGGTAGATAGCCTAGTATTTAGCCCTGAAATATTGGATAATTTAAATTTGCCTGTTGATGGTTGGAATGATATAGGTTTGTTAGCCAATTTAATTGATGTGTTTTTCCCTGATTTTGAGTACTGGGATAATCCTGAAGCAGTAGCAGGTCTCATTCAATTGTTTTTCCCTGATTATGACGCAGAAGCCTATCCTGATATAGTGGATATGTTGATGGAAATATACGGATTTATGCCATTTCCAGAAGATTCTATCGGTATGCCAGATATGTTTGGCGAATCTGATTGGATGGTTTTAAATGGTATATCAATGTTATTAGAAATGGGAGAAATTGATTTTGATATGTGGGATGATCCAGAAGCGGTTATGGATTTAATCAATACTTTATTCCCTGATTATGAAGTTAATCCAGAAATTGTAGTCATACTAATGGATATATACGGAATGTTCCCATTTCCAGAAGATACATTCGACATGCCAGATTTTCCTGATGATTATGACTGGATGGTTTTGGACAGTATAATGATGTTAGCAGAAACAGGGGGAATTGATTTTAATATGTGGGATGATCCAGAAGCGATTACAGATTTAATTAATACGGTATTCCCTGATTATGAAGTAAATCCTGAAATTGTAGTCATACTAATGGATATGTTTAATTTCTTCCCATTTCCAGAAGATACATTCGACATGCCAGATTTTCCTGATGATTATGACTGGATGGTTTTGGACAGTATAATGATGTTAGCAGAAACAGGGGGAATTGATTTTAATATGTGGGATGATCCAGAAGCGATTACAGATTTAATTAATACGGTATTCCCTGATTATGAAGTAAATCCTGAAATTGTAGTCATACTAATGGATATGTTTAATTTCTTCCCATTTCCAGAAGATACATTCGACATGCCAGATTTTCCTGATGATTTTTCCATTTTAGACAGCCTATTGATGCTGAACCAAACAGGAGGGCTTGACTTTGATATGTGGAATGATCCAGCAGCAGTTATGGATTTAATCAATACTTTATTCCCTGATTATGATGTTGATCCCGTCATCATAGATATGTTAGTCAGTATGTTTGGCGGATTTCCATTCCTAGATGATTCGTTAGATATAGACATAGATATACCTGATTTTCCATTTGATAATGATCTTGGTGATAACTGGCAAAATTGGTTAGATTCTATTGATTTTGTGGAAGGCTATTGTGAAATGGTCGGAACAAATGCGAACTATGAATGGATTGAACAAGTGAGTTTAGGAACATTAGACAATACTTCGGGAACAGATAATGGCTATGGCAATTATTCAGATATGGTTGTTGAGTTGATACAAGGAAACGAATACACCATCACTTTGACACCGGGCTTTAAAAATTTAAGTTACCCCGAACATTGGAATGTATTCATTGATTTCGATCAAGATGGCACTTTCAACAATGATGAAGAATGGGTTTATGTTGGTTTTAATCCAACAAGTGAAACGATAGAAGCTACAATTACTGTTCCAGAAGGCACAGCACTTGGCACTACTCTAATGCGAGTGGTTATGCAATATGATTTCGACTTTATGTTCCAACCTTGTGGCAATTTCAGCTTTGGTGAGGTAGAAGATTATACAGTAGAAATTATAGACGGTACAGGCAAAACACAAGCAACAAACAATGATAAAACGACCTCTAATGATTTGATAATCAACACTTATCCAAATCCTGCAAGCAATTGGCTAAACATTCAATTGGAGCAAAATACGGATAATGAGGTAGACATTCAGCTAAGAGATATTACAGGAAAAACCGTTGCAACTTATCGTCAACAAGCAGTGGCAGGTAAAAATAACTTCCGCCTTGATTTGCCGACTTTAGCAGCAGGCTATTACACCATACACCTCATCAGCAACGATAAAATTAGTACCCAAAAAGTGCTGATTCAACAAAAATAGATGAATAATGATTTCTATCTATTCGTTATCACTACTTGAATTTTTCCCTCACATTTAAATTTATAGCGCAATTATGAAAAGGCAACGTGATTTGGAGGCGAATATTTGTCTCCATTTCACGAACCCTAAACACCGTAATAATAGATTTGAGTAGATGTAGTAAAGACTATTATGCAAAAAAAACAAAGTATAAAAGTCTCAAATCTAAAATCTTATGTCTCAAATCTAATTAAAAAAAAACAGTTATAGTCAGTCAGTCAACGTTCAACAGTTTAGTAGCCCCAAAGTCGGAAACCGATTTTTGGGGTCTTTTTTTTTGGAAAAATGCTGAGTTGTTGGCTTTTTAAATGATTAGAGTGTGTCAAGGATTTAGGGAATAACAAAATGTCATCCAAATGAATGGTGAACATTTACTTTTTCCAAAACTAAAACATCTTTTTTTTATTGGTTTTTAAGAGCGACCTTGAAAGTTTTTGCGTTAAGAAAATTGACATGAAAAGCGTTAAGAAATATCCGTAGTAATACGTTTTTTAAGAACCTACTGAATTTCATCCAAAATCTAAACTCCTGACTATCAGATACTTACTCTGACTGAGGAGAGGAGTATCACCTTAGGAGATTTTAGCTTTTTAGGGCAATTTTTAGCGAAAAAGTTTCACCGTCTTGATTGTTGGGACGTAATGCATTACGTCCTTACTATTTTATCAAGAAAAAAGAAAAACCCCCAAATAAGCACGACACTTTTTAAATTAAAGGGAATAGCTATTATTATACGACCTCCCTCTTTTCTTGACACACTCAAATGATTATTCTTTTCACGAATCTACAAATCACTAATCTACGAATCACGAACCCACGAAATCAACACTCATCCGACAAAGACGCTATTTTCCCATCTGTCACCAATAAATGCAAAGCAGCCTCTACTGCTCGGTCTGCGTTCACTCGCCCATAGCCATATCTAGGCGAAAAACCGTCTGCATCATACTCATTCGGGCCGCCAATTTTATCGGCAGTCAATTGTAAAACCTCCTTCACTTCCGCCGCCGTTAAATGCGGATTCGCCGACAATACCAGCGCACAAATCCCTGCAACTATCGGGCAAGCCCCCGAAGAACCGCTAAAATGACGATACTGATCAAATTCCGCCGCTCTCGGTTCTTTACGTACATTTTTGTCAAACCAATGCCCATGATCCCAATGCGCTTTAGGTGTTAGCAGTGGCCAAGCTCCCCCCGAAGGCGCGCAAACGCTAATATTTCCCCGATTCGAATAGTCAAAAACTTCATCTCTACTTGTGGAGGCTGCTACCGCAATCACATTCGGATGGTCAGCTAAATAACTAATTTTATCTAAATTATCATCGCCTACGGCAAATACAATCACAATACCCAAACCACATCGCCCTTCTGTTGCTGCTTTTGTGATGGCACGCGCTTTCATATAATTCATAGGGTAAAAAATATCTCGCGTATCGCCCCAACTACAGCTAATTACATCCACATTATTATCCATACAAAAACTAAACATACTATTGAGAAAATACCAGCTATTGCCCGTACCATGCAGTGCCATAAACTGCGAATGAGGTGCAACACCTACCGTTCCTTTACCATTTGCACGCGCCAAAGCCAAGCCCGCACAAGGCGTTCCATGCGTATTATCCGCTACATGGGTCGTAGTACTGCGAACCTTTCCTTGTGGAATTTTGGGTGTTCCTTCCAGCAAATTAAAGGTTTCGATATAAGGCGTATCCGATTGAAAATCAGGATGTTTAAGGTCAAAGCCCCAGTCTATAATCGCCATTTTAACCGCCTCAGACCCCATATTGCCCAAACGCTCCCATGCCTTTTTTATCTTTGCATCTGCGCCAGCCTGAAAAGCATAAAAAGTATGTGATTCCTGCGTAGGAGGTCCATTATTTTCCAAATGCCACTGATGGAACAGCAAATTGTCCGTAGGAGGCGTGAAGTACCCCTTCGGCAAACCGTCCAAATCCGCTTCCACCGCAGCAATCAACGAGGACTGCTCTAAGGATTCAGCGACCTTTATCGGATTTGGCGACTGTGCGCTAACAGCTACCACCAACTGCTGATTGTCAATGCGTTCTATAAGTTGCAAATGATGATATTGCAAAATCATTTGTTGATCAAAAGCGGTGGCCTTTGGCGTAAATAGCAAATACAACTCTCCTGTTGGTACTAAAGGCTCATCATCTTCCTCACTACAATAAACATGCGTCCCCTTTTCAACGATTTCATGCTGCCGTACCTCATCCAATCGCCTATCGTTAATCGCCTCATCATCAGGGAGTTCCACAATTTGAAAGCCTCCCAATCGCCATGCAATTTCCTCTTGCTGCTGTAGCAATTCCTTCAAACCTTCGGGTAGTTCCGTTAGGGTTTTCGGCGTTTTAATGCCAATCAAATGAGGATGTTTTTTCAATTTCAGTTTTGAGGACATATGTTTGGAGTTTAATTACGAATTACGAATTAGAAATTACGAATTATTGATATGCCTTAAATAGCGTGTTTTTTAACCAAATAAGTGCCAAGCACTATTTAATTGTGCACAATTTTGTGCTAAAGTATTAGAAATGAGCAGTTTAGTCTTTTGCTATTGTAGTATTAATTTTGTCTAAGTACTTAGTTTGTAGGTATTTAATAATAGTTGATTCGTGGATTCGTGATTAGTAGATTAGTGATTCGTTTTTTGACTTTTGACTTCTTTTTAAACGAGTTCTGTAATGACAGCTTTAGTCGTTATAGCAGTTGCAAGTATCTAGCAGCTAAGAAATTACATATAATATGAGTATTTAGGAGGGATTTATGATTACTAAAAGCTAAAGAGCCAAAAGTCTAAAGAGCTAAAAGTCCAAAAAGCTAATTTTAACTTTCCAACAATTGCTTGATCACCTCCTTCATTTCGTCAAATTCATCTCGTTTAAAAAGGCGCGTAAGAAAAGCGATATTACCAGCCTGATCGATGATGATATTGCGTGTAACACCTTGATTTTTATTGGCAAAACGAGCAAAAATATCGGCATTTGGGTCTAGTGCTAGAGGGTAAGTCACCTTTGTTTGCTCCTTAAATTTCAGCACCTTTTCCAGCGGCTCATCTCTATCTACCCCTACGACCATCAAGCCTTTATCCTTATAAGGCTGCCAAACTTCCGACTCAATATGTGGCATCTCTTTTCGACAAACACCGCACCAACTCGCCGTAAATTGCAACATAATGACCTTATGCTGTGCTTGCAATTCTTTAAGGGAAGTTGTCGTACCATCGGTTAGCGTCATTGCAAAATCAGGCACCACATCCCCAATTTTAACGATAAAACCCCGTTCATCCGCCTCTTTCGATGAATTTTCAGCAGGCGGAGTTGTGATCGTTGCTTTAGGTGTTTTTTCACTTTTTGTAGCTGTTGCCTCTGTAGTAGTTAATTGTTGTGTATGGCAAGCAGCCAAAGTTAAGGAAAGAAAAATTAAGATATATACTAATGAATTGATTTTTTTCATGGGTTTTAGATTTTGGAGTTTGATTAAAGTTGGAAGGCTGTAAAGTTAAAAGGTTTTTTATATTATTTTTTTTAACTTAAAAGCAAACTTAGGCCAAACGCTAATCAGGTTGATGCGTAAAAAACGAAGATAAGCATTTTTTTGGATGTGGGGAAATGGGGGGAGTTGGGAATAAATATTAAATTATTTTTACATATCTTGGCAATATTTAGATTCTATACACAAATTGAAGTTTACTTTCTAGTATGTTTAATTGAAACAATGTATATTTGAGCAAAAATTACTAAAATCATTATGAGCAAAAGCAAAAAAAAGCCATCACTTCCAAAATTATTACACAATAAAATTTATAAAACAGGGCAAACAAGAGGTGCTGATGATGATCTAATTTATCAAAATAGAGTTATTCGAAACAGCACAGTACTAATTCCTTACAGTTATTATGAGGCCTGTAAAGTCGCTCCTGATAATGAAGGTATTTTTGAAAACAGTTTTATAGTATTAATTAATCCTGAATTTTACTTTTCAACAAAGCAGGTTGATAAAATACTCAAGAAACAAGGTTTACGCTTAGGTATCAACACCCTTATCTTTTATTATTCTAGGGAACAATGGAATGAGTTTAATCCACTTAAATACAAATTGGAATCTGCTAACTCTAGGAAATCCCCTCTAGGTGGACAGTATGTTGCAAGAGTTCCTGCCACAACTGCTGCTAAAGGAAGTGAAAAAATTAGACATGGCTTTACAACAAGCAAACTGAAAGGAGCAGGTATCAGGGTTTATGAATATGCAAGTACCGAAATAATCAAAAAATGTAGACTTCAATTAGAGTATATATTTTGGAAATGTTTAGATGCATATAAGGTTGTAATTGATCAAGGAATGACAAAAAAGCAAGCAAAGGAGAGGGCAAATTACATTATTCAGTTAGCAAAAAGTAGTTCGTTAGCGGATGAAAATCTGTTGAAAAATTCAAGAATAATTGATCTAAATGGCAATACTGTTTGTCCGCTTTGCTTAGAAAAAATTTCTGCTGTTGGATTCTTTAATAAAGTTAAGCAAGCAAAAGGGCGTGAAGTCTCTGACTTGACCATAACACAATTGAATTTATTTCATATTAAAGAGCTACGGATTGGTCAGTTTAATCATAAACCCTATAATCTTGCATGGGGACATCATCACTGTAATATAGTTGTCAAAGATTCTGGCATTAATGAAACTTTGATTTGGATGAATCAAGTAGTTGAAAAGAATCGCAAATATGGATTTAAGTTTTAGAAAATTAAAAAAGTGTTAATTGTTGTTTATCATTAGAGGTCGGCTTTCCATTTGTCCTAGTAAGTTTCATAATTGCTTGACTATTAGATATTTTAATAAATTCATCAATTCCTTTTTCATACTTTTCAAGTCTATTTTTAATCGCTTCTACCCATTTTTCATCCAATTCAATTGAAATAGATTTTCGTTGACAATTTAAGGCTGCAATAGCAGTACTTCCCGAACCTGCAAAACAATCTAATACAATATCTCCCTCATAAGAAGATGTTTTAATACAATGTTCCAGCATATCCAAAGGCTTTTCCGCAGGATGTTTTCCTTTATAGGGGCGCACAGAATAAAAATCCCATACATCTGTAAACACCGCATTTGAATGAGCCTCAAAAGGGCGAATTAAATCTTCATAAAGTGGCATAACATCCACTTTTCCAGTAGCTATTAATCCTTCACAAATTTTTTGATACTGTGTTCGACTAGGCACATTCCTGCCAGCTTCCCAATTCGACACTGCGCCACCATGATTCACTTTGCCATAATCCCCTGTAATTTCGGTTAACTCCTTCATTGTCAGCTCACATTTTTTTCGCTGCTCTTTGATAACATTTGCAAAATAAACCTTAAACAAATTCCCCTCAAAAGCAGGTTCCGCAAAAATAACTCTCTCAGAATGTGGATACCATTGTCGTAATGATTCTTTTTTCATTTTCTGCTTCCAACCATCAAAACCGGGTTCATTTGGCTTGCTCCAAACAATGTGATTCAAAATATTGTACGCTTCCATAAAAAGGTACTCAATTCTACCTGCCATTTTTGAAGAACAAAAAAGATAAATACAACCATTCGGCTTTAAAATTCTTCGCCATTCAACAATCAAGGCTTGCATCCACAACAAAAAAGCTTTATCCGATTCAAAAGCAGTGTCATTTTTTATATTTTTTTTCTTAGTGGAGTGATAGGGCGGATCAGTCAATATCAAAGATACAGATTGACTGGGTATTTTTTTGAGTAACTTTATTGCATCACCAAAAGATAAAAGCGCGTCAGAAGATTGATATTCAATATTATCTGTTAGGCTTTCTGCAATTTTATTAAAATCTTTTTTTCTTGAAATTTTATATTGTTGTTCATTCATTATTTGCTAATTATACTAGCAAAATTATAAAAAATATTTATCAAAAACAAAAAAAACCCAGCATATCATCTATATACTGGATTTTTCATTATAATAAAATTTCAAAAAAAATTAGTAAACGCACAAAAATTTGTGTCTCTATTCAACACTAATCACTGCTCTGCAATTTCGCTAGAAGGCGTAAAATCTCAATGTACAACCATACCAATGTCACCACCAAACCAAATGCGCCGTACCACTCCATTTGCTTAGAAACACCTTGCGCTACAGCTTTTTCAATAAAATCAAAATCTAATACCAGATTTAAGGCTGCGATAACAACCACAAATACACTAAATCCGATGCCTAATAGCCCTCCTTGATGTACAAAAGCGATGGTCATCCCAAAGAAATTGAGGATGAAGGTGAAGATATAGAGTAGAAAAATGCCGCCCGTTGCTGCAATCACGCCTTTTTTGAAACTTTCGGTAGCTTTGATCGCTCCTGTTTTATAGGCAAATAACATGGTGAGTAAAACGCCAAAGGTCAAACCTGCGGCTTGTAACACAATGCCCGGAAATTGCATTTCCAACATCGCCGATAGACCGCCAACTAAGAAACCTTCCAATAATGCGTAGATAGGTGCGGTGATATGCGCCCATTCCTGTTTAAATATCGTCACAATTGCCATCACTAAACCGCCAATGCCACCTACCAACATATACATCATTACATTGACACCGCTAAAAAATTGGTACCAAGTAAATAAGGCTGTTCCCAAAACAAGGAATAATAGTAGGAAGGTTTTATTGATGGTGCCGCCGAGTGTCATTACTGTCCTGTTTTCTGCCTCCAAAGTTGCTGCTCGACCAGCTACTTTTAGAAACCGATCAGGGTCTAAAGTTGGATTACTAGTTCTCATGTTTATTCTTTTATTTATATTGTAATTTAATTATCAAATTTTTAGGTTCAATAAGCAAACATATATTTATCATTCTATACGCTGCTCTTTATTAAAACAACTTTATTTTTATTTATTTAGTTCCTAACTAAAGTGATTTTTTTGCCATTATTGAACATTATTTTTTCACAAAATATATTCATGTAAATAAATTTTAGTATACTGCATCCCTTTAAGTACCTAGACATAAGATGTGAGACATAAGACTTGATATATTCATTTATTCTCAGTAGCTTAGGGTAAATTCAAGTGTCGTTTGATCCGTAAATTCGTGATTAGTAGACCAGTAATTCGTTTTTGGACTTTTTTACTGACTGGTTTCTTGTTAAGTGATTTCTGTAATGACAGCTTTAGTTGTCCTATTTCTTATAAAAGCAGTTAATAATCAGCAATTTATACCTAGAAAAAACTCAAAAAAGTGATTTATGATGCCTAGTTTCTGATCGCTAACAACTAGTTTCTAACAGCTAAAAATCCCAAAGTCTAATATATCTAAATAGCAATTTTAGAAATACAGTGCTAGGATGACAATAAAAATTCACCTGTAAATCAACAACTAACACAATTACAAATATTAAATTTACTTAAAAAACTTTCAAACCTTGTAACCTTCCAAACTCCAAAAACTCTAAATATCATTAAGTGTATGAAAGCTATGATCTTTGCGGCGGGTTTAGGTACTCGCTTACGTCCGCTGACCAATAATAAACCTAAAGCATTAGTTGAAGTAAATGGACTTACTTTGCTGGAAATCAACATTAGACGCTTAATTAAATATGGTTTCAATGAAATTATTGTAAACGTTCATTATTTTGCGGAACAGATAGAAGATTTTTTGCAAAAAAAGGATAACTTTGGGATTCGTATTGAAATATCTGATGAGCGCGAATTGCTACTTGAAACAGGCGGCGGACTTCAACATGCAGCCTGGTTTTTTGATGATGGCAAACCTTTTTTAGTGTATAATGTGGATATTTTGTCTAATATTGACTTGCATCAACTTTATCAAGCGCAGCTTGCTAATCCTGATGCTTTGGCTACTTTAGCGGTCCGCAATCGTGAAACCTCGCGTTATTTGGCTTTCAGCGATGATAACTATCTATGTGCATGGATAAATAAAAAAACGAATACAACTCGCTGGGGGCGTTTACATGATGGCATTGTTCACCCCTATGCCTTCAGTGGTATCCATGTGATTGACCCTAAAATTTTCCCATATATGGAAAAACATGAGCGTAAAGCTGTGTATTCCATTACTTTTTGCTACCTCGAAGCTGCCAAACATTATCAAATTTGCTGTTATAAAGACAATGATTCTATTTGGCTAGATGTAGGAAAACCCGAACAATTGGCCAAAGCGAAGGACATTATTACTCAAATTGATTTTTGAAGTTAGCTGTTTGGACTTTTTAGATGTACAAATATCAATTTAACATTGTCAATGCTAGAGCATATATTTTAGTATTTTTTTAAAAAATTAAAAAGTCATTCGTAATTTCTAATTCGTAATTAAATAACATGCATACACCCGAAAATAACCAACCAAATTTTACACAATTTATAGACCTTGTTGCCGAGCGATTAGGCGGCAAAGTACTATATGCTACAGATGATTTTTTTGCAGAAAAAGAAAATCTCATCAAGCCTGGTCGTGGGGTTTTTATTCCTGACAAATATACGGATAGAGGCAAGTGGATGGACGGTTGGGAAAGTCGCCGAAAGCGCACGCCCGGACACGATTACTGTGTAATACAACTGGCAACGACAGGCACTATCAAAGGCGTTGATATTGATACCAACCATTTTTTGGGCAATCATCCGCCTTTTGCATCCATTGAGGCCTGTCGGCATACGGCAAAACCCTTTGTGGGCAATATGCTGGCTGGCAAAGTGCAGTGGCAGGAAATTTTACCTAAATCTCCCCTAGAACGCGGCAGTCAAAATTTTTACGAAATCACCTCTACTGAAACATGGACACATTTACGGCTCCACATCTATCCTGATGGTGGAGTTGCGCGTTTGAAGGTATATGGAGAAATTAAAAAAGAGGCTCAACTACTTAAAAATAAAGGAGTTATAGATTTAGCTGCTGCACTGAATGGCGGTCGTGCCTTATATTGCAATGATATGTTTTTTAGCAGTATGAATAATTTAATTATGCCGAATCGGGGTGTAAATATGGGCGATGGTTGGGAAACAAAACGAAACCGCACCCCTAATAATCGCGATTGGGTGATTTTAAAATTGGCTAATAAGGGCATTATCCAGCAAATTATTGTGGATACCCATCATTTTAAGGGCAATTACCCTGACCGTTGTTCTTTAGAGGGCTGTATTTGTGAAACAGACGAAGCAACATTGGAGGCACAAACAACTTGGACAAGCATTTTGCCAGAAGTCAAATTACAAGCACATCAGGAACATTATTTTGCCAAAGAAATTCAAACAAAAGAAGCTTTTACGCATGTTCGTTTGAATATTTTTCCTGATGGTGGAGTAAGTCGTTTGAGATTGTATGGAACAGTTAGTTAAAATAGATAGGAGATGTAAGATTATTGAATGTTCCATATTGGTTAATTCTGATAGCTCATTTCCAATATTAAAGTAAATATTTAACTAAAAAATTATAAAAATCAGATAATCAACTACTTATTAATGAGTATTAAAAAATTAAATCAACTAGATAAAGCGGACTTAAAAGTGCAATTAACTCGTTGTTGTGGTTCGGAAAATTGGGTGAATATTTTATTAAACAATCATCCCTTTAATGATGAAAAACAGTTGTTTGAACTGGCTGAAAAAGTTTGGAAGCAAGATTGTGAAGAAGCAGATTGGCACGAAGCATTTACTCATCATCCTAAAATTGGAGATATAGATAGTTTGGCGAAAAAATTTGCCAATACACAAAAATGGGCGAGTAATGAACAAGCTGGAGTAAACGCTGCATCTATGGAAACTTTGCAAGCATTGGCGAAAGGCAATCAGGATTATGAGCAAAAATTTGGCTACATTTTCATTGTTTGTGCAACAGGAAAAACGGCTGATGAAATGCTTCATTTACTCCAAAAACGCCTTGATAATGATACTAAAACAGAACTGCAAATTGCCAAAGCAGAACAACACAAAATCACAGTTCTTCGACTTCAAAAACTATTGAATACATTAGAAAATAGTTAATTACAAATAGTTATTTATCAACATTTGATAAAAAATAAAAACATTTTAAAATAAAAAAATGAGCCAAATAACAACACATGTATTGGATACTGCTTTGGGCAAACCAGCAAAGGGCGTACCGATTGAATTGCAAGCATGGCAAAACGAACAATGGGAAACTCTAGCTTCGGGCATCACCAATGATGATGGACGAATTAGCGATTTGTTGGCTAATGACCAAATTTTACCACCTGCCAATTATCGAATGGTCTTTGATACAGCGACCTACTTTCAACTACACAATACACAAAGTTTTTATCCACAGGTAGCCATACAGTTTACTATTTTTGACCAATCTCATTATCACATTCCCTTATTATTAAGCCCCTACGGTTATACAACATATAGAGGAAGTTGATTTTTTGGTTTGTTTCAAATCCTCTATTTTTTAACCTAACAATTTGTCGTTATTTAAACATTCGTGGATTCGTGATTCGTAGACCAGTGATCCGTGTTTGAGCAAATTCATTGATAGCAGCTATTTTTAAGTGAGTTCCGTAACGACGGCTTTAGCCGTCATAGTAGTTGCAAATATTTATTTAGAGTGTGTCAAGAATTTAGGGAATGGCAAAATACTGTTTAAATAGACATTCACTTTTCCCAAAAATGAAACATCACTTTTTTGTTCGGGTAAAAGAGCGACCTTGAAATTTTTTGCGTTAAGAAAATGGAATGAACAGCGTTAAGAAATATCCGTAGTGATACGGAATTTAAAAACCGAATAGGCTATTTTTAAAATTTAAATCCTTGATTATCAGTTTTTTATTTTTTTTTAAACAAAAGAGTATCACCTTAGGAGATT
>JAHDHV010000088.1:0-6429 GCA_020631155.1 Bacteroidota bacterium
GAGGTTTACCGGGCGGAGGCGCAGGATGTGATGACGAGGCAATGCGCGTAGTGAAGAAAATGCCTAAATGGCAAGCTGGTAAACAAAGAGGTAAAGCAGTGAAAGTAGCTTATACGCTGCCTATCAAATTTAAACTAGAGTGATGCCCCTTATAAATACTTAGATGTAAGATAGGAGACATAAGACTTGAGATAATGAACGAACTATTAACCGTTTATGACAAGTCAACTGTCATTTAGCTTAGTCTAACTATTTATGTAGAAAAAATATCCTTGTAAATTAATCCTTGTCACAAAGGCTGTACACTTGTTGTACAGCCTTTTCTTTTTGGATTTTTGACTCTGTTTTTAGTTATAAGTTTTTTATTTCCAGATAGTTAGAATACTTTGCCTAAAGTATCACTTAAATAAATTTCCACCTGTCTATTGCCTAAATAATCTAACAAACATTAATGTATTAATTAAAAAGTGAGGGTAAATTGAGTGAGTAGTATGTTTCATTTTCTTACGAACACTTTGTTTCTAGAATTGCTATTTAGATAAACATTAAACAACATTTAAGCTTGCCATAAACTGCTAATTATCAATCAACTATCCCAGGTCTTACATCTAAGAAAAAACAAAATGAAAAGAATAATACCAGCACTATTAATTTTACTCCTTTTTGGTTGTGAAAAGAAAAAAATAGCCAAAAAAGGATTTCAAGTGCGAGAAATTACCGAAAATGAGGAAGGCAAAAAAATTGTTGGATTGCCAATTGATTCCCTAAAATTGGAAACAAAACCGAGAAATGTTTTACTAACCAAAAATCGTAATCATAGACTTACGCCAATTTATAAAGTCAATTACAATAAAAAAACTGGGAAACCATTTACAGGCTCAAACGCATATCACTCCAGTTATGGGGAATATGGAGACAATGACGAGAATAACTGGAATCACCATTTTATGCCGGGATTTGAAGCCATCTATGGGTATAATTTTGTGAATATATCGCATTTCAATAACGCAACAAAGGAGGAAAATCTCTTTTTTGAAAAACCAGTTTTGGTAAAAACCTTTTATTATCCAGCCTTTTCAAAAGATACTTTAAATAATGAACCTATTGAACGGGATTTTTATATGGTCTCTACTTATGATGAAGATACAAACGGAGATGGCTATATAAATGTCAGGGATTTGAGGCGATTGTATCATTTTGACCTTGATGCCAAGCAAAAAACCTTGCTGATTCCCAAAAATTATTCGGTCATGAGTTCAGAATACGATCCAGAAAATGATTATATGTATATATTTGCAAGAATTGACAAAAATGAAAATGGCAAGATGGAATACAAAGAAGCGACTCATATTTTTTGGATAGATTTAAAAGACCCAAACAATAGAGGATTACAATATAAGGGTGGGTAAGGTAGTTGAAAATGGGCAGGTAATGGAAAGTAGAAAATTATTTTTAGAATTAACTGAGTTTTAATGGTTTTATTGTTGATGTACTTTGAAAGAGTGCCGATTTTTTTGCCAAAAAAAGTATCTGAAGTTCCAGTTCTGATTTAAGAAGTTTATTAGATTTTATTACTTTAGCGTATCATCAAACGATAAAAAAACAATTCAATATGAAAAAAATTAAATCAGAAGGCAAGTGTTGTTATTGTGATAAAACATATTCGTCAGGTGGAATAACTAGACATTTAAGTTCCCATTTAAATAAAATAGAAACAGACAACTCAACAAAAAAGAAATCCTATCATATAAAGATTACAGGAGGGAAATTATATTTTCTTCATATACTCATTAGTGAAAAAGCAACATTTGATGAACTTGATTTCTATCTAAGAAATATTTGGTTAGAATGTTGTGGGCATTTGAGTTCGTTTGAAATAAAAGGTACCAAACGAAGCATGGATTATTATATGGAAGCGGAAGAAATTGGAATAAAAAAAGCAACCAAAGTAGGAAAGACATTTCACAAAGATATGATACTTGAATACGAATATGATTTTGGTTCTACTACAGAGCTAACGATCAAAGTTGTAAATGAGTATTTTATTGAAAATAAAGAAAAGATACAATTGTTAAGTCGAAATGAACCTTTAGAGATTTTATGTCATACATGTGGAAAAGAAGCTGCCGAAGTTCTCTGTTTGCTGTGGCATGAGAGTGGTAATATGTTTTGTGAATCTTGTAAAGAAACACATGCTGAGGAGTGTGGTGGTTTTGCAGATTATAGTGAGATGAATATTGTTAACTCTCCTAGAATGGGTGTCTGTGCATATAATGGTGGATATATAGATTTAGAAAGAGATGGAATATGGCAGAAAGCGGAGTGAATTGGTGTGTTTCATTTGTTGATTTGGGATTAGGCGTTTTTTTGATGGGTATTTTCTGTAGCGAAGGCTTTAGCCGTCATAGGGTGGGGTGAAATGGGAATGATAGAGGTGTTGGAGATAATGGATTTGTTTGGAAATGTTAACTTGATTGAGTATACAAATAAGGCATATCTAAATAATGATTTAGTTATTTTCAAACTTTTAAGTACTTGAACAAAATTATTGGTATGTCAAGAAGTTTATAACACATTTACTATTAACACTTTATAGCAAGTATAGGGCACCATTCAGTAATTCCCAAGATGGGCTTAATGCACTGATAGTCAAGGAGTTATGTCAAGAATAATGCCGAATAATGAATGGTAAAATGTATGTAACTCATTGATTATCAATAGTACATTTTAATAAATTAAATATTCTATATGTGTTTTAGTATAGTTATCAACACTTTAGATTAACTCTCATCTTGGGAATAGCTGGGCACCATTAATTTTGTCTACTTACTTAGTGCCTGGACGAAAACCCCAAACTATCTGATTATCAGTTAGTTATATGGGGTTTTGTCATCGAATTATTTTTCGTATACCTTGTTTGGCATTTTACTTTTGCTTGTTAATGGGCAATATGCAGAGTGAGTTTCAGCATGGAAAAATTATTCCCTAAATATTCGCCATTGTTCACAGCATAAAATCAGCCTAAAGCCCTTTAAATAAAGGGTTTATAGCATTTATAGCATTTTCGTCCAGGCACTAAATAAACACCCCCCCCCAAAAAAAAAATCTCAAATCTCCCGTCTAAAAAACTAATACCTCACCCCCCTAACGCCTATCACACTGGCATTGGGTTGATAATGGTTAAAATCGCTTATCGTTAAGTCGCCGTCTAGGTTGCAGTCGCTTTTGTGGTAGACTTGTATGCTCGTATTGTCTAGGGCTTCGGTATACTGATTGTAGTCGGCAACATTGATGATGCCATCGCCGTTGATGTCGCCTGCATATAGGGCAAATACGCCATTGTCGACTTCTACAACTGTTTGCGATAGTACGTTTTCGGCTATTGTGAAGTCGTAAAAATCGGGCAAAATAACCGACTGACTGCTCATAATATCCAAGTGATTTCGATGGCGCAAGGCTAGATAATATTCTCCATTTTCGATATTGTTAAAGGTGACGGATTCGCTGTTTTTTTCAAAATCGGTAACGGTTCCATCTTGTAAAATATAGGCTATTTTGCTGTCCAAAATTTGTGAATTATCGGTCGCATTTCGCGCTTCTACCAATACATAATCTACAATATTGTTAGGAAAAGTCGCAAAATTAACTGTATTAACAGTTGCCGTTGATTGCCAAGGTGCTGCCAAATAAGGGTGGTTATTGGGGAGCAAATTATTGGTGTTCAGTACATTGCTCATGATTTGATTGTCCAAATAAGCCCCTTGTAAAAAGGCTTTGAGTTGCACGCTTGCGGTTTTATTTTCTTCTACTAAAGTTGTGCTTGTGGCGCAGGCACTATCGCCATTGCTGCTAGTTGCACAGGCTTCTCCGTTGATATATACGGCATTTAAAATTTTAATATCGTCTACATACCAGCCCATTGCGCCTTGTGCATCATCAGAGCCGAAGCGAAAACGCAATCTCACAGATTGAAAGCTATAGCTGCTTAAATTGATCCATGTTTCTACATAACCGTTGCTTTTGCCTGTAAATGCTTTGCGATTTTCAATATTTTTGTTAACGCTTGCTCCTAAAGTGCCTGAGTAACCATTTTTAAGCATATAAGGCTCAAGGTCTACCCAATTGAGGCCGGCATCTGTTGAAATTTCTACCATTCCGCCGTCTTTGCTTTCTTCGGTATCATAAGTATGGTGAAATGATAATAAGGGTTGACTGCCTAAGGTGAACATGGTGCTGGTTAAATATTGGTCGTTTTCATTGGGCGAGTTGGGAACAAACCACGAAATGGCACCGCTATTGGGATTGTTGTTGTTGATGCCCCAAGTATCGGAGCCTGAGCCTGATAATACCGACCAATTGGTATTGCTACTGCCTGTTTCTACATCATCCTCAAAAAGTATGGTAGTAAATGGGTCGTCAGGAATTGCTACTTGAAAAGTGTAGGTTTTAGCTGTATTACTGGCTAAATTGCCTGCCGAAAAAAGAATATTATTTCCATTTTCTAGCCCACCACCACTTGCCGAACCACTAATGTAAGTTGTACCATTCGGAATGATGCTATTGATCAATACATTATTAACCATTGTTGGCTTATTGTTGGTGATGGTGATGGTATACTGGAGGGTATTGCCTGTTGCTACTCGCTCTGGAACGGACTGTTCTATATATAAATTTTCTTGGCAAAATGGTGGTAAATCAAAGGCTTCGGTTCCATCGGTAACACTGTCTGAACTTCCTTGTGTTGCGCTATACCCTAAACCACGCTTTGCAAAAGCTTTCCAAATAATACAGCGATTGGCACCGTTATTATTAATTTCATCGGCTAATAAAATAGCATCTCTACCTTCTACAAAACCGGGGCTACAATTTTGCAACTTCATCGCATCCATCACCAATTGCAAGGCGATATTATTTCCACCAGAGCCATTATATACATCAGGGTCAAAACCATATTGAATAATTAGCCCCCAAGTCATTTCCCAAAGCATATTTCCCCAAACCGCACCCACTCCATGCGGAATAGTTGCGTTTTTAATAGATTCGTAAGTTTCTGGATTGATGGCCATATTGGTAGAATAGGGAAAGTTGCGAATCCCATTATCTGTAATTAATTCATCTACAGCAAAAGTGCCTATGCCGCGACTATCACCGCCGTTATGAGTGGAGGTAGTGGTCAGTAACAAAGCCAACCAATCGCTCCATCCTTCGCCCATTTGTTCTTTATTATCTAAACATCCGCTATTAGAGGGGCCGCCTGTTAAACGAATAGATAGGCCGTGTCCGTATTCGTGTACGATAATACCGTTGTCTAAATCGCCATCTCTAGGGGCATTGCCTAGTGATAAGGTAGCATTGACACTTGGTATCTCTGCTCGGATGCTGGCACAATCTGCCTGTCCTATCATCACAGTGGGAATGACAATTTCATCATCCGCGCCGCCCATAATGGTTGGCGGATCGGCTACATCATTGCAAATCAAAACGGCTATGGCACCAGCATTTTGAGCACTTTTTACTTTTTTGGTAAAAGAGCAATTACCTCGATCTATCAAAGCTATTTTTCCTTGTAAATTAACTGTATTGACTAAATTTCCACAAGCTTCTGATGTTGTGGCACTTTCATCTTCGACCACTACTAAATCAGCCGTCCAAATGCCAACGTGTGCGCCAAAATGGGCGGTTTCAACAAAATATTCCCCTGCCAAACTGCTAGGGCTGTTGATGGTGAAAGAGTGTGTACTATTTCCACCTGTCCAACGAAACATTTCCATACGTCCGGGGCTGCCGTCTGGAGGGGTTGAAAAATAAGCATTATTGGTGGTGCCACCATCTTGAGCATCGGCATAAATACAGTCGTTTTCATTGCCGCCTTTTCCATAATTATTTTCTTGAAAATTACCACTTATTTCATCAAAGCCATATTGATAAGTTATATCATGTAACATATTATTCCAGTAAAATAAATTGGTAATAGCTGCATCTTGGTAGGTGTCTGGAAGTTGCTCAAAATCTATTGGAAAATCAAAAATTAGGGAAGAACCGCCGTCTGTGCTGTAACCTATCCCATCATTGCCATCTGCGTCTTCTTGCGTCCATACATTGTTGCCTCTGGCGATGGTGTATTCATTTCCCGTTGTTCCGTCTATGTCGTGCCAACCAAAGGGAGAAGCGTTCAATGCCATATTCCAAGGGCTGCTAACTAGTGTTCTTGTGCCGTGATTGGGGCTTTCTGTGGGTAAGGCGTATACATTATAGGTAGCGGTGTTTTGTTTTTGGGTTGTGGGGTTTGTGGTTGTGGGTTTGTGGTTATGGGTTTGTGGTTGTGGGTTATGGGTTTGTGGTTGTGGGTTGTGGGTTGTGGGGTTTGTGGGTTTGTGGTTATGGGTTTGTGGTTGTGGGTTATGGGTTTGTGGTTGTGGGTTGTGGGTT
>JAHDHV010000088.1:6529-9890 GCA_020631155.1 Bacteroidota bacterium
GTGGTTATGGGTTTGTGGTTGTGGGTTATGGGTTTGTGGTTGTGGGTTGTGGGTTTGTGGTTGTGGGTTGTGGGTTTGTGGTTGTGGGTTGTGGGTTGTGGGGTTTGTGGGTTTGTGGTTATGGGTTTGTGGGTTATGGGTTTGTGGGTTGTGGGGTGTGTTTTCTTTGTGTGTGCAATGAGGATTATCCCAATTACAATGCAGTGTCCAGTTGTATTTGTGGAGTAATTCTCCTGTTTGTGCATCTATTCGCATACTCCACCAATTTCCGCCTGTTGGTTCGTGAATGGATAAATCCCATGCTAGACGGAGTTCTCCATTGTTGAGGGGTTGATAGATTAATTGAATAGGAATGTTTTTTTGGGAAATGCCACTGCTGGTAAATAATTGTTTTTGGGTAGTTGTTTTAGCTTGATTAATGGGTAAAATAGGTGTTTGGCTACTTAATGAAAGCGTTTTAGCTGCTTGTTGAATGGCTTGTTTGGCAGAAATAGTTGCACTTTGTGTTTGAATACGATTGGCTAAATTAGCGATAAAGTGACTATTCATTTTTAATACTTTTCCACTTTTATCTATATGAATATTTGCGTTAGCATTAAAAATAGGGATTCCTTTATAGCGTTGTTGCCAGTAAATGTGCGTGATGCCATTGTGTTTACTGGTATACTGATCAGTAAGTGCTATATCAGCAATATCGGTTGTTGTTAGGTGTAGGCTTTGGTGCTTTTTTTGAAGGTGTTCTAAGGCAATAGCTAGGGTATTTTGTGCTGATCCTTGTAAGGGTAATAGACATAATAGATAGACCCAAACGCAAATTAGCATGTCCAACAATCTGACATTCATTGTTTGGTTAGTTTTTGGTTAATAAAATCAATACGGTCAGCAAGAAGTAGGCTATTGGGAATTACGAATTAGAAATTACGAATAGAAGTTATGAGTTGGACGAATACTTGTGTTATGTATAGTTTTTGTAATTGAAATGTTTCATTTGTTTATGATTGATTTGTTTGTTGTATATATGTCATTTGTGGCATGTTTCTTACAATGTAGAATAGAATAATGAGGGCGTTTGGTATGTTTCATTTTCTTCCTAATACTTTCCTGTACACATGTATGTGGTTTAGTTTGCTATTTAGCTTTTTGGCTATTTAGATATTTAGCTTTTAGAAATTAGTAATCATGAATTTCTGTATTATGTGTAACTTGTTGATTGTTAAATGATTATGGTTGTTGTGGTGGCTAAAGCTTTCGTTACAGAACTCGTTTAAAAAGAAATCAAAAGTCTAAAAATGAATCACCAATCTACTAATCACGAATCCACGGCCTATTAAAGTAGGTATAAACTGTTTGGTTGAAAAGTATGGTATTTGAAAGATACCGGGCATTTTGAGGAGTGTTACATACATCTTATTATTTTAATATACGATGGTAGTAAAAAAAGTTACATTTTTCCAGAAAAAAATAAGAAACGCATAGCCTTTTGTCTATTTGGACGGAAAGCTATGCGTTTAAGTTACTTCATATAAATGTAATATTTAATCTCAAATTTTATGCTAGTATCTAAGTTGGTGTAAACCTAATTTACTAGCATTTGGTTGATAAGCGTTAAAATCGGCAGTTCCTAGTGTGCTGTCTAGGTTGCAATCGCTAGAGCGATATTGATTAATGGTTGGCAGGTTGGTTAAATCATCTAAGTATTGATTATAATCATGTACATTGATGATGCCATCGGCATTTACATCGCCTGCGTGCATACCATAAACACTGCTTCCTAAGTTGACTGCTTGCCCTGTGCCACTCATCACATTAGCCATTACTGTAAAGTCTAGTGAACTTGGAACAGCAACAGCATTGCTGCTCATAATGTCTAGGTGATTGCGGTGACGGATGGCAAAATAGTAATTACCGCCAGTAGTTAGTGTATTAAAGGTCACTCCTGTACTGCCATTTGTAGAAACGACTGTACCATTGGTTAATACAATAGCGGCTTGTGTTTCTAAAACAGTAAAGTTATCGGCAGCATCTCTTACCTCTACTAATATCCAGTCTACAGCGTTTGGAATGGCTAACCAGTTACCAACGGTTTCTGTGCCGCCATAATTCCAAGGAGTAGTATTGTAAGGTTGTGTAAGAGGAAGTAAGCTATTAGCATTTAAGGTATTGGACATGCTAACGGAGCCTGTGTAATTACCTTCTAATAATACCTTGAAATTCATTGTTACCCCACAAACATTGCCCTCATCTACCATAGCATTACAGTTATCATCGGCACCATTACAAGTCTCTGTTGCGCCCGGGTTAATCGCCGTATTGTTATCATCGCAATCCGTATTATCTAAAATATAACCTGCTGGCTGTAGACAATCTACTAGGCTGTTATTCGGATCGCCATAATTATCATTATCGGTATCCGCATACCATGTTTGCGTTGTTACACCATCATCAATAGAGCCATTACAGTTATCATCGGCACTATTACACTGTTCTGCTGCACCCGGATTAACAGCTGCATTGTTATCATCACAATCGGTATTATCGGCAATGTAACCTGCTGGTTGTGTACAAGCTTGAGTAGAATTATTTGGATCACCATAATTATCGTTATCCGTATCGGCGTACCATGTTGGAATGCTAATTCCTTCATCAATAGAGCCGTTACAGTTGTCATCGGCACCATTACAGGTTTCGGAAGCTGCTGGGTTAATGGCTACATTCGTATCATCACAATCTGTATTATCGGCAATGTAACCTGCTGGCTGTGTACAAGATTGTATTGAATTATTTGGGTCGCCATAGTTATCATTATCCGTATCGGCATACCATGTTGGAATAGTAATTCCTTCATCAGCAGAACCATTACAGTTATCATCAGAACCATTGCAGGCTTCTGTTGCACCCGGATTAATAGCTGCATTATTATCGTCACAATCCGTATTGTCTAATACATAACCTGCTGGCTGCGCGCAATCTACTAGGCTGGTATTTGGATCACCATAACTGTCATTATCGGTATCCGCATACCATGTTTGAGTTGTCACGCCATCATCAATAGTTCCATTACAGTTATCATCAGCACTATTACACTGTTCTGCTGCACCGGGATTTATAGTTGCGTTGCTATCATCACAATCTGTATTATTGTTTACATAACCTGCTGGTTGTGTACAGGCTTGAGTAGAATTGTTTGGATCACCATAATTATCGTTATCCGTATCCGCGTACCATGTTGGAAGGGTAATTCCTTCATCAATAGAACCATTACAGTTATCATCGGCACCATTACAGGTTTCGGAAGCTGCTGGATTGATGGCTGCATTGGTATCGTCACAATCTGTATTATTGGCAACATAACCTGCTGGTT
>JAHDHV010000088.1:9990-17579 GCA_020631155.1 Bacteroidota bacterium
TATCATCGGCACCATTACAGGTTTCGGAAGCTGCTGGATTAATGGCTGCATTGGTATCGTCACAATCTGTATTATTGGCAACATAACCTGCTGGTTGGGTACAAGTTTGTAATGGACTATTTGGGTCGCCATAGTTATCATTATCGGTATCAGCATACCAAATTGGAATGGTAATTCCTTCATCTACAGAACCATTACAATTATCATCGGCACCATTACAGGTTTCGGAAGCTGCTGGATTAATGGCTGCATTGGTGTCATCGCAATCTGTACTATTACTTACATAACCTGCTGGTTGAGTACAAGTTTGTAATGGACTATTTGGGTCGCCATAGTTATCATTATCAGTATCAGCATACCAAATTGGAATGGTAATTCCCTCATCTACAGAACCATTACAATTATCATCGGCACCATTACAGGTTTCGGAAGCTGCTGGATTAATGGCTGCATTGGTGTCGTCACAATCTGTATTATCGGCAATATATCCTGCTGGTTGGGTACAAGAAGATTGTGTATTGTTTGGGTCACCGAAACCGTCATTATCGGTATCAGCATACCAAATAACAGGAGTACAAGTTGGTTGTAAAACCGTGGTAATTACCTCATCACAATTAGTAGTAGTAGCTCCTGTAAAGTTGACACATGCATTGTTAGTAACAACAACTGCGTCGTAAAATTCTACATCATCTATATACCAACCTGTGTCGAAAGTATTGTTATCGGAGCCAAAACGGAAGCGAATTTGCACATTTGTTTGCCCTGCATACGCACTAAGGTCAACAATGGTTTGAATGTAGCCACCGCTATTTCCTGTAAAAGCCTCTCGATTAGCAATGTTATTATTACTACTTGCCCCCAAAGAACCATTATAGGCGTTCTGTATCATATTGGATCCTAAGTCTGTCCAAGTAGAACCATTGGTAGAGGCTTCCACCATACCACCATCCCAGCCTGATTCTGTAGCATAGTTGTGGTAGAAACGCAATTGTGGCGTACCTGCATAACCTGCAAAAGAAGGAGCTTGTAAAACTAAATATTGATCATTATCAGCACCTACATTTGGTACAAAATAGGCAGTAGAACCACTATTAGGATTGGCAGTACTGGTTACCCAGCCATTTGTTCCAATTCCAGAAGAAACGGCCCAGTTAGCAGTGCCACTTTCTAAATCATCCAAGAAAGTTGCTGTTGTAAATGGTGTTGCTGGAATAGAAACATCATACGTACAAGTAATGACTTGTGCAGTATTCATTGTACCAATGTTCATAGTTAAAGTGCTACCAGATAAAGTAGCTGTACAAGAAGCAGAGCCGTTTACATAGGTTGTACCAGCAGGTAATTGGTCTGTGATTACAACATTAGAAGCTACGCCGCCTGTATTATTTTCAATGGTAACTGTATAAGTAATGGTATTGCCTGCTTGAATGCTTGGAACGGTTGTTTTTTGAATAGACACACCATCACATTGAGGTGGCAGGTCATAGCCTTCTGTTTGGTCACTGTTGCTGTTATCACTGCCTTGACTGGCACTATATCCTAGACCTCTTTTGGCAAAAGCATTCCAAATTAAACACTCATTGGCACCCCCATATAAGGCTTGATCGGCAGCTAAGATGGCATCTCTTGACTCTACAAAGCCTGATGTACAAGGTTGTAATTTTAAGCCTTCAATGACTAGAGCCATAGCGATATTATTTCCCCCTGTACCACTATAAAAATCAGTGTCAAAACCATATTGAGCTATTAAGTCCCAAGTCATATCCCAGAGCATAGCACACCAAACAGAACCAACCCCATGCGGTACTGATTCTCCTGCAATATCATTATAGGTATGTGGATTGATGGACATATTAGTAGAGTATGGATAAGTGCGAATCCCACCGCCTGTAATGGGTTGCCCTTGTGCAAAAGTACCAATACCTCTAATATCTCCTCCTGCATCGCCAGATTCAAGGGTTAACATCAAACCAAACCAGTCACTCCAGCCTTCCCCTTGTTGTTCGCTATTGCTTAAGCAATTTACATTGCTTGGGCCACCTACTAATCTTATAGAAATACCATGACCATACTCATGGGCTACAATGCCATTATCAAAGCTACCATCCAAACTAGGAGGCGAGCAGGCAGGAAAAGTAAGCGTAACATTAACGGTAGGTATCTGTGCTCGGATAGTCGCACAATCAGCTTGACTAATCATTATCGCTGGAATAGTGACACTCGCTCCATTATTACCTGGTGCCATAGCAATAGGTGCACCTGCCGCATTATTACAAACTAAAACAGCAATAGCACCTGCATTTTCTGCATTAAGAGCTTTATCTCCAAACTGACAGTTACCTCTATCTACCAAAGCAATATTGCCATTAATAGCTCCTGCATTGACTAATGAGCCACAGCCTTCAGTTGGTGCGCCTGAACCATCATCCACTATCACCAAGTTACCTGTATAAGTGCCGCTAGTGGCGCCAAATTGCGCTACAGCAATACCGTAGTTACCTGCTATACCACCTGGAGAATTAACGGTAAAAGTGGTATTTCCACCACCGCCGCCAGTCCAAAGGAACATTTGCATACGTGGGTTGCCGCCATCAGAAGGTGTACCAAAATTGGCATTATTAGTACTTGAGCCATCTTGACCATCTGCAAATACATAATCGCCGCCAACACCGCCATTGCCATAATTATTTTCTTGAAAATTACCACTTGCTTCGTCAAAACCATATTCATACCAAACATCATGCATGATATTGTTCCAGTAGAATAAATTAGTTAAAGAAGCATCTAAATAAGAAGAAGGTGCATTACAAAGATTAACAGGAAAGATAAAGTCTAATGATGTGCCTCCATTAGCGGTAGCCCCTGTACCATCGTTGGCATTAATGTCATCTTGTGCTAGTACATTATTACCGCGTGTAGTCGTAAATTCTGCGCCATTTGAGCCATTCGTATCATGCCACCCAAAAGGAGATGCATTCGGAGCATCATTCCAAGGGGCAGACACAATGCTACGCGCACCATGATTGGGGCTTTCCAGAGGCATTGCATAGACCTCATAGGTATTAGCTAGAACTGCAACTGGCTTGGCGGCCGAAGGGTTCAAAATTGGCGTAATTTTGGTGGTTTTTCGAGCTGTTGCTACCACTTTTTTAGTAGCATCCAACAAACCTTTGCTTTTTAATTGATTAACTTTTTGGTGATGTTTATGATTGTGTTCAGTCAATTCACAACCATCCATATGCTTGTGGTCGAAATTACAAGTGACCGTCCAATTGCTTTTGTGCAACACTTCACCTGTTTGAGCATCAATACGCATACTCCACCAGTCGCTAGTTTCCAGCAGTTGAATGGATAAGTCCCAAGCTAAACGAATCTCTCCATTAGCAATAGGCTGATACATCGGTTTGACAGGAATATCCACTCCAGAAATGCCTGCTTTGCTAAATACAATTTTACCTGTTTTAGTATTTGGCGTTTCTATCACTTCAAGTTTTGCTGCATCTACTTTTAAGTTCAATGCTTTTGCTGCATGATAAATCGCTTTCTCCGCATTAAAACTAGGTGATTTGGTATTAATGGCTTCTTCTAAGTTTCTAATAAATGAATTACCATAACTGAGCAATTGACCATTTCTATCAATACTCATATTGACATTTGCCCCATATACCTCAATCCCATTGTAGCGTTGACGCAAATAAGTGTGTGTAACGCCACTTCTCTTGCTAGTATGTTGGTCTGTTATTATTACATCTGAAATATCCGCTTTGGTCAAGTTATAACTTGGGCTACTAGCTTCCAAGTGCTTGAATACCATACTGTTGACTTTCTGATTTTGGGCAGAAAGATCAGTAGTTGATAAAAACAGGAGGGCAGCTAGTATTGCTATAAGATGCCCAGAGGGTAGTTTTAAAGTCATAAGTGTTATCTATTTTTTGGCTATAAAATTTGAACGCTTACAAAAACAGGTGATTTTTAATAGTGTATGTGCTAATTTTTTTAAAAAAATACAAGTCAAAAAAAATACACAGAAAGTTAACATACAACACATTATGCAACACCTAAGCGTTAAAAAGAATACAAACTGTTGAGGTGTATTAGTAAGTATGAAATACAGTCTACTTCAAGGAATGATGATGGATTGTTATTTTAATAACAATGTACTTTGTTCATCATTCAACATAATTTGCTTTTGATTTCCCCCTATGAATGGGAGGAATAAATGACGAAAAATTGGGTAGGCTGCTGTGGGTTTTAAAAAAGAGTAAAGAGTGAATTATTTCAGTAAAGCACAAACATAAAACTAATATAAGTAGGCATTAACTTTTGCAATAATGGTCAGGTTTGATTTTTTTAAACCTAAGTATTTGATTGTTAAGTGTAAATGAATGAAATAATTGTTGATGGAAATAGTTTATTTCATTCATTGTGCCTAAACACTAGTTATGGGGGATGATCACCAATTTGGAAGGGGATGAATGTTTATTTATTAAAAGTCAACATAATTGGCTCGAACTAGTGAATGTAAATGTTTGTTAAAACATATATCTTATTAGGTGTTTTATTTTGTCCTTTTTTTCAATATGAGAAGCTTTGTGAACAATGCTTTTTTTCAGGCTGCCATAAAGTTAATAATAATAAAATGGGCATCGGTCTTTTGTTTTATTATTTTGAACAAGGGATAGTTTTATGACAAAAATATTACTTTAATGCAAAAAAATAATTCAGGAATAAAGGAGGAGAGGAGGAATGGAAGGTTGAAAATTTAAAAGGGTACACAAATTAAGCAAGAAGTTTTTTTGGGTGTTAACTTGCTTAGTTTAGGGGTAAATAGGTTTAAATATTACTGAATCTCTCGCCGAAAATATCGTCTGTAATCCCATGATTGCCTTCGGCGACTTACTTTTTGCAATCGCGAAAAAAGTAAGCAAAAACGCTTGTCAAAAATATCGTTCCCACGCTTCAGACCTGCGCTTCTTTTTCGTAAAGCAGATTCATGAATCTACTCTATCGGTAAAAAACGATAACTTTTGTGTACCCTTTTGAAGTTGAAAATGGGAAATTGTTTAGGTGCATAATTCTACGATAATAAGGCATGTTTCAAATACCGAATTTTTCTACCTATACCAAAAACAGGATAAAAGCAAAAGTTGTTAAATTTTTTATTTGTTTTTATCAGTATAGCCAAAGGTTACGAGTTTAGTTTGGAGCGAGGCAGAGCCTCACACCTGTTAACTCACAGGGGCGAGGTTCCTATAGGCTCTGCCCATAAAAAAATACGATTTTAAGCTGTTTTTAGTATAACAGTTTGTGTTTATTTTAACAGTTTGTAGATTCGTGTGATGCGTAGATCAGTGATTCGGGGGTATGTTTCAAATACTGTATTTTTCAACCAAACAGTTTGTGCCTATTGTAATGGGGCGTAGATTCGTGATTAGTAGATCAGTGATTTGTTTTCGGACTTTTTTACTGATGGGTTTCTTGTTAAGTGAGTTCTGTAACGACAGCTTAGTTGCCACATTTACTTTTTTAAATTATTGACAAATAAATATCTATATATTAAAAAATCTTGATATAAATTACTAATTTCTAACAGCTAAAAATCCAAAAGTCTAAATAGCCAAATATCAATTTTAGAGGCAAAGTGTTAGGATGATAATGAAACATACCGATTCGGGCAAATTGATTAATAGCAACTATTTTTAAGTGAGTTGTATAACAGTGGCTTTAGTCGTCAATATTTTTATAAAAAATTAACAATCAAAGACTTATAGCTATAAGAAAGTTCGAAAATTAATTTCCAATTTCTGAACGCTAATTTCTAAAAGCTAAATAGCAATTTTAGAAACAAAGTGTTAGTAATAAAATGAACCATAAATGATAATTTTTATCAACTACCTATGGTTCAACTTCTCATTTTCGGGCTGCTTTAGGTACAAAATTACTCTTTCACCAGTTTTTTAGCCATTACCATTCCTTCTGTTGTCCTTATTTCTACAATATAAATTCCCATACTTAAATCTGAAATATCAATTGCGTTCTTGTTATACCTAACTTTTTTGAGCATCTGCCCATTAATGTTTAGGATTGAAACTGTATTTAATTGGTGTTTTAAGTTGTTAGTTGAAATAGTCAAATAATTATTAGAAGGGTTGGGGTACATTTGAATATCAATAATATTGCTTTGAAGTTCTGAGACTCCAACAGTAGATTTTGAAAATTTATAAATAGTTCCATTAGGAATCACGCCATTTAAATAGCTCCCTGAGGCTGGGTTTATAAAGGTAATGAGGTCGGGAGAAGAGGGGTTGCCTTCCAGTATAAGTCCTTCACTAAATAAATCATTGTCATAATCATATTCATTTATAAGTGCCACAGATGTCCCACTTTCTCCATCAAAACATAGGTCAGCTTGAGTTATTGAGTTATTTCCAAAGTGTATTTCAATGTCATTCGTTCCTTCGTAAAGCCACAATTGGAAATTTGTAAAATCACTTGATACACCATCTTCTGCTAATTCATTATAGAATCCAACGTTTTTCCATTCTATTTTTAAAATTTGACTACCCGGTGTACCCTCTAAAAGATAAGAAATATTTGATAAGGAAGTTGGTGTAGCCCCGTCTCCATCAATGTCATAACCTCTGTCGATTATATCTGCTCCATATGGGACTAGTAGTGGGATGGCCCCTTCTTCACTTATATTGTTTGTTAATAATGCCCCTAAACCAATATCTTCAATATATAATTTGTCAAAAGTTATATCAAAAAAAACAAAGTTAAAACCAAGTGGAATCTCGAATTGTGGGTCATCCCAAGTCAGTCCATTATTTAAGGATGTACTGTTGATTAAGTCCGAATAATCACCAGTTGTAAGGTTAAAATTATAGGATTGCGATCGGGTATTTAAAGCCAATCCTAAAAATACTACGATAAACAAAATTCTTAAATTCATTATGTGTCGGTTTTGAAAATTTTTTAATTCTTATTTGTGAAAATGTATTGTATTTTCTGTCTCCTATGAAAACTTGTACATATCTAAATTTCAAATGTAATCAATAGTGTTAACATATCAAAATAAATTCCTAAAAAAACTAAAAAACTATCATATTGTTTTTGTTTGCCATGTTTCACAAAAAAGCACCCATATTTCAGTATTTTTTTACCAAAAATATAGGCATTGAGTAGGGAGATAATTATAAATTCTTTGGGGCAGAGCAATTTGCCATTACGTTTAATTGATTTGAGTGTGTCAAGAAAAGAGGGATTTCATATAATAGCTATTTGCCTGAACCTTTAGAGAGCATTGCTCTACCTACGTTTCTTTCCTTTTTTTTTAAAAAGGGACACAAATTAACTAAGTAGTTTTTTTGGGTGTTAATTTGCTTTGTTGGGGGGTAAATGTGTTTAAATACTACTGAAGCCCTCGCCGAAAATAGGGTCTGAAACTCCACGATTGCCTTCGGCGACTTACTTTTTGCAGTCGCGAAAAAAGTAAGCAAAAACGCTTGTCAAAAATATCGTTCTTGCGCTTCATGCCTGCGCTTTGCTACCGATTTTTGACCTGCTCGCGCTTCTTTTTCGTAAAACAG
>JAHDHV010000614.1 GCA_020631155.1 Bacteroidota bacterium
GAAAAAAAAATTTGCTTTTTTCATGAAAAAAGATTAAGGAAAAGGAAACTAAACCACTTACTTAGCCGTTTTAGTAAGTAAAGCTAGTGAATATATGAGACAACTAAAGATAAATACCCAAATTACTAATCGAGATAGCCTATCGCTTGAAAAGTATTTACAAGAAATTAGTAAGTTAGATTTATTAACTCCTGATCAAGAAGTTGAGTTAGCTATTAAAATAAAAAAAGGGGACAAGGAAGCATTAGAGATGCTTACTAAATCCAATCTACGCTTCGTAGTATCTGTAGCTAAACAGTATCAAAATCAGGGATTAACGCTAAGTGATTTAATTAATGAAGGCAATTTAGGGCTAATCAAAGCCGCAGAACGTTTTGATGAAACAAAGGGTTTTAAGTTCATTTCCTATGCCGTTTGGTGGATTCGACAGTCCATTATGCAGGCATTGGTAGAACAGTCACGTATGGTTCGACTACCACTTAACAAGGTAGATTCTCACCAGAAAGTGCATAGGGCATGGGTGCAATTTCTACAAGCTAATCAGCGAGAGCCAAGTGCGCGCGAATTAGCAGAGTTAACAGGCATGAAAATCAAGGAAATACGTGAGTTGCTCCGTTTGAATAGCAAGCATGTGTCTATTGATGCACCGCTTGATGAGGACGGCGAAAGCAAACTCGCTTTGTCTGATAGTCTGGAAGCAGACGAAAATCATGACCCTGATAACAGCCTGATGTCACAGTCATTGAAAGATGAAGTGAACGAAATTTTATCTATTTTATCCAAACGTGAAGCTGACATTATCAAAAGCTATTTTGGCTTAAATGGAAGCAGCCCAATGTCCCTAGAGGATATTGCAGAAAAATTCGATTTGACAAGAGAGCGCGTTCGACAAATTAAAGAACGTGCTATCCGCCGCTTACGTAAAGCATCCCGAAGTAAAGAACTGAAAGCTTATTTAGGATAGCGAACCTAATACATACATTTTTTCAAAAAAATACCTTCTGTAACTTATGCAGAAGGTATTTTTTTTTGTATCTAACAAAATAGATGTAAGACAGGAGATGTGAGCTATAAGATTTCGAATGTGAAATTTTGAACTTATAAACCCTTCAAGCACGAATCACTGATCCACGAATCACGAATCAACAAATTATCAAAGTGGACACGAACTGCTTGTTTAATATAGCACAGGGTTAAAACTTTGAAACCTTACAACCTTTTAACCTTACAACCCATAACATACATTGAAAAATTCAAACATTTACCCCACACTTTTATTGTTGTTACTATTATTAGGAGTAGCTGCTGTTTTAAAAATAACTGGTCAAGATGTGCATTGGGCGGGCTTTTTTGCGATGCTATTTTTTTATGCAATCATTTTTTACATAGGCACTTACGCATCAAAATTGCGGAAAACCAATAATGTTGTAGAATTAATGCTGGCAGGGCGAGGGATTCCTTTGGGCATGGCCGTTTTTACAATGAGTGCGACTTGGGTAGGCGGAGGCTACATCAACGGAACGGCAGAATATACAGCGTCCTCTGGTTTGGCGTGGGTGCAAGCTCCTTGGGGCTATGCACTAAGCTTGATAATTGGCGGTTTGTTTTTTGCTCGAAAAATGCGGCGATACGAATTTAAAACCCTGCTCGATCCATTGGCACAGCGATATGGCAAAAAAATGGCTGCTTTACTCAGTATTCCAGCAATGATGGGCGAAATCTTTTGGACGGCCGCCATCTTGACGGCACTCGGCACGACCTTCGGCACTGTCTTAGGCTTAGATTTTAATACCTCCATCATTCTTTCTGCCTTTATTGCCATTGCTTATACCGCTTTAGGTGGCCTTTGGGCAGTCGCATTAACTGATATTTTGCAATTGATTTTGTTATTTGTAGGCTTAGGTTTAGTCATTCCATTCGCGCTCTCGCATGTCGGCGGCTTGGATGCTTTATGGGAAGCTTATAAAGCCAAAAAGGGAACATTCGCCCATTTTTTACCTCCAATTGATGGCTGGAATCACCCTGAATGGGGTAATTTTTACTGGAATTGGTGGGATTCTGCGCTATTATTGATGTTTGGTGGGATTCCGTGGCAAGTCTATTTCCAGCGTGTTTTGTCCTCAAAAACGGAGAAAACCGCTATGTGGCTGTCCATTATAGCAGGGGGCGTATGCTTATTGGCAGCTATTCCGCCCATTATTATCGGCATGGTTGGCGAGGTCGTAGATTGGTCGAGTGTAGGAGTAGTGCCCCCCGAAAATGCCGCATTGACTTTGCCTTATGTGGTGCGTTATTTAACCCATCCAATAGTGGCAACCATTGGTTTAGGCGCGATTGCAGCGGCGGTAATGTCATCGGTGGATTCGTCTATTTTGTCGGCTTCCTCCTTAGCAAGTTGGAATGTTTATCGTCCGTTGGTGAATCCGTCTATATCGTCCGAGCAATTGTCGAAAGTAATCAAACGCTGCATTTGGATCATCGGCATAACGGCAACCTTATTGGCTTTGAAAATAAAAAGCGTGTACACCCTCTGGTTTTTATGTAGCGATTTTGTCTATGTGATTTTATTTCCGCAATTAGTCACCGCACTTTTTGACCCCAAAGCCAACCGTTACGGCTCCATAGCAGGTTTTGCCATCTCCTTTATATTGCGCTTTGGCGGCGGAGAAGCAACACTCGGTATTCCGCAAATCATCCCTTACCCAATGGTCGAAAATGGCGTAGTTTTATTTCCATTCCGCACCCTAGCCATGCTATCAGGCTTATTGGCCATCATCATCGTTTCGCGCCTAACACAA
>JAHDHV010000089.1 GCA_020631155.1 Bacteroidota bacterium
TTTCTACTAATTCAAAAACGGCATTATCGCCTGATAGAATGGTAATTTGTTGGCTAAATGAAGCGGTACAACTCCCTGATGTTGTATAAGTTACGATATAAGTACCTGTAGGTGTATTGGCTAAATTTATTTCACCTGTGTTGGCATTGATAGTTCCATTATTAGAAATAGAAAAAATACCATTAGGTGTTGTATTAACGGTTAATTGTGGGATGGGATTTGCGCCTGTTGAACAAGTACTTTCTACTAAGGTAAATGTTGCATTCTCACCTGTTAGAATGGTAATTTCTTGGCTAAAAGAAGCGGAACACTCGCCTGATGTTGTGTAAGTTATGGTGTAAGTGCCTATAGGCGTATTGACTAAATTTATTTCGCCTGTGTTGACATTGATAGTTCCATTATTGGATATAGAAAAAGTGCCATTAGGTGTTGTATTGGCGGTTAATTGTGGAGATGGATTGGTACCAGTTGAACAAACACTTTCTACTAAAGAAAAAGTCGCATTATCGCCTGCTGTAATCGTGATTTCTTGGCTAAAAGAAGCAGCACAATCTCCTGATGTTGTGTAAGTTATGATATAAGTGCCTGTAGGTATATTGACTAAATTTATTTCCCCTGTGGTAGCATCAATTATTCCATTTTCCGAAATAGAAAAAGTGCCATTTTCAGAAGCATCAGAAGCTAATTGTGGGGTCGGATTTTCGCCCATTAAACAAACATTTTCTACTAAAGAAAAAGTTGCATTATCGCCTGCTGTAATCGTGATTTCTTGGCTAAAAGAAGCAGCACAATCCCCTGATGTTGTGTAAGTTACAATATAAGTGCCTGTAGAAGTATTTGCCAAATCAATTTCGCCTGTAGTTACATCAATTATTCCACTTTCCGAAATAGAAAAAGTGCCATTTTCAGAAGCATCGGGAGCTAATTGTGGGGTTGGATTTTCGCCCGTTGAACAAACATTTTCTACTAAAGAAAAAGTCGCATTATCACCTGCCGTAATCGTGATTTCTTGGCTAAAAAAAGCCTCACAAATCCCTGATACTGTGAGTGTTACAGTATAAGTACCAATAGGTGTATTTGCCAAATCAATTTCCCCTGAACCTTCGTCAATCACACCATTATCAGAGATAGTAAAAATACCAACACCCGAATCTGGAGCTAATTGTGCAATTGGATTTTCAGCTGTTGAGCACGCACTTTCTACCAAACCAAAAGCTGCAATAGCTTGGGACTCGGTAACAATTGTCAACATTTCGGGCATACTTTCACAGCCATCTGCTACCCTTGTCACCAAAATTGTATTGGTCTCGCCAATATTCGGCAAATCGCTTAGGGTATAAGCCTGCCCTGTCCCCAACAAATTGATGGGGTTGACACTACCATTATTGTAAAAATTATACGTCCCCTCCCCTGCTACAATAATTTCTACCATATCACCAGCACAAACGGATAGTTCAGTATTCCCCTCATTTAAAATACTGTTAAAATCAATTTCAGGAATATCAAAAAATAAGGTATCTTTTACGACTGTTCCATTATTGCAAAGGTCGGTCACTTCTTTATCCAAAATCAAGCGATAAGCACCACCAATTGTGATGGCTGGAGAAATGGCTAAGGTGTAATCTTTTTCATAAGCCTGCCCTGTTGCCTCGCAAATTTTGGTGGTTATTTCCAAAGTGTAGGGGCCGCCTGGCCCTTCAAAAACAAAATCTTCGGCTTGCACTGTTTGACACAATACATTTTCCGAAAAGCTAAATTGCAAAGTATCTTCCCCACAACTCACCGCTTCAATGCTTGCCAATTGTGGAATAACATCATCAAAAATCACAGCCGTTGACTCGCTGAAATCTATGGTGTAGCCGTTGAAGGAAGTACTAAACTGGCTAACATTAATCACATAGGTTTCACCTTGCTCAACGGCTATGCGTGCATTTTGATTGGGACCGTCACCACCTACAGAGGTTGAATCGGTGACACCTGTAGGCCCTGTATTACCGGGCAATGCCGAATAATTACAGCTTACCTCAAGGCTTGCAGCTGTGGCAATTTCTGAACATTCCGCCTCGCTGAGATTGTAGACCGACCAATCGTAATCATCTTCTAAATTATTTGGGGTAATTAAAAAACTCAATTCCCCGCTTTGCTGTACGGTAAATACATACCAAACATTGTTTCTTTCTCCTAAACCTAAACATGAAATCTCAGGGTTTATTTCGTTGAGTATGAAGCCTGTATTTTGATAAGCGTCTTCCTCAAAATAAACATTCTGACAAATTGGAATTGCCCCCACACAGTCTTGCGGACTAATTGGTGGCGGTGGTTCAGGAGGACATTCTTCTGCGAAACATTCCCATTGTAAAGCCCAACCGTCAAAGTTAAAGGCATCGTCAGAGACAAAGCGAATGGTCATACACTCGCTAGTAGAGGTGACAAACAGGGGAATATCGCTAGAGTAGTTCCCTAATAATTGTGTACTGTCTGCTGTTGTCCCATCATAGAAACTGATAAAATCCCAGCCCGTTTCCAACACAGAACTCAATAAAGTCGTGCGAATACAAGTAATATCTCCTTCGGGACAAATGGTAAAGGTAAAATCTTCGCTGTTGCTGTAGTTGTCGTCAGGGCCTCCACTATCATATAAAATTCCTTCACAGTCTGTTACAAAATTATCACTCATATTGTATTCAGGCTGTGCCAATAGGCTTGAACTTTGGATAAACACACAGTATAAGAGTGCAAAAAAGTAGACTTTTTTCATACGATAGTTTTGACTATATTAAAAAAAGATAAAGCAACTGCTAACAGCAAATTAGGCTGCAATAAAAGCTGTTTAGACTTTGGGATTTTTAGCTAAGTAGTTAGTCAACGTTAAAATGACGGGTTGATATTGAGTGATTTTTGTTCCCTAGCAAGGCGCAAAACGTAGGCATAGCCAAAGCTACGGCGAGGCTTTGTAACACAGCTAGGGAGCAAAAAACGCCAAAAGCAATTGTCAATTTTATCTTGACTGACTACTAAGTATTAAGCACTAATTAATTGTGCACAACTTTGCTCTAAAGTATTAACTTTCATCACTTTAATCAAACAAAGTGTACTGTTTATTATTGTGCAGTACTTAATTTAGATTTTTGGCTAAAAAAACCGGACAAAATTAAAAGATATTTAGACCTGTTGTTAGGTTATTACAATAGGTCTTACATCTTAGGTCTCCTGTTTTACATCTAAATGCTTAAAATGACTACTTCAGGTTGAGTAGCTTTTTCAGAGAGCGAATATACTTAGCAAAAGCCTCTTTTCCTAATATAGTCACACGATAAGAAGTATTTGGTCTTTTACCGATAAATTGTTTGCGAACTTCAATAAAACTTTTACGCTCTAGGGAAGCCGTATGACTTGCAAGGTTGCCGTCTGTTACGCCTAATTGTTCTTTGAGCGTATTGAAATCTGTCCATTCATGAGCCATTAAAATAGCCATAATTCCCAAGCGCACTCGACTGTCGAATGCCTTATCCATCTGTTTAATGATATCTTTCATAAAATTACGCATTAAGTTATAGTGCAAAACCATTAACAATAGCTTTGCTTTCTAAAGTTGGTAGCAAATTGATATGCTTTGATTTTTTAGAAAATAGTGAATAATGTTTTTTTGAAAAAATAAAAATATATTATATTGATTGAATGAATAAAAATAAGAAAGGCGCGAGCTCACAATAATAGGAGCTACTTTACTAAGGTCAGGTTGAGGAATTGAGCACACAGTCACATTTACTGAGAACAAATTCCTCTATTTCATAAGAGAGTGATTGATACATTTGAAAGTTGAAACAATATACATTTCAACACTAAGTAGATTGTCTTACAGGCTAAACAGTTGCATAAAGCAATTTGGAATTTATTTTTTTTTGAATATAAATATTTATTGCTTTACAAACTGGCAGCAAGTTAACCTTTTTTATTTAATAATGCTACTTTTTGCCACTTTTATGTCATATTTTTTATAAATACATGCAAATATATATCTTATACCATTTATTCGTTATCAACCAACTAAAAGTTTTTTTTATTTATTTAAAAAAAGAGATAATATAGCTAAAGTAGTGCTCTAGTCCATAATAATCACTTTTTTACCAATAGTTTAGATAACTAAACTTAATGTTTTACTTTATATAAGCTCCCTTTCTTCTGTGTTTTCATGAAAAGCACACTTTTTTGTAACGCTCTTTTTGAATTTTTATGTTTTTCTGTGGCCTCTTTTTAAGGAAAAAAAACGCTATTATTTTTGCTTTTCATCTAGCTTTTAAAGGCTTTTTTTTCCTCAAATAGTATATTTTTGCCTTTTCAAATCTACAATAAGTTCTTTATAATCTTTATTTTAGCTAATGTTTAACAGTATTTCTAAAAAAAAAAACATGTCCTCGTATTAGTCTAGTTATTTATCTTTTTTATTGTTTTAGCTTTTTGGGCTTTTAGGATTTTGGGGCTTTAGCTTTTTGAACTTTTCAAACTCTACCTCTATTTTTTGAAGATGTTTTTTGCTTGTAAAAAAGTAATTAATATAACTCTGAGGCACTTTTTTTGTGTAAAAATTGTTTTCTTTGTGACAAATAGACCTATGGACAAAATTATCAGACAACCCAAACCATCGTAAACAGTTAATAACAAACAAGTTACCCAAATATTTACGTCTCATATCTCATGTCTATTTACTTAAAAATCATTTATCTCATTAAAAAACTAATAATGGCAAATATTCTTTTTCCTACTGATTTTTCGGATAATGCTTTGAACGCTTATCGTTATGCCTTACATGTGGCACACAAATTAAATGCCAATATTTTAACTTTCCATGTATATGAAAAGCCTCCAGTTAAAGCTTCTCACTTGCCAGAAACAATGGAGGATATTATTGCTGCACAGCTAAAAGAAAGACAGGCAGACTACGAACTGGCGCAAGAAAAAATGGCAAAACAAGCTGTTGTAGAAAATACGCCTACTGTAAGCGTTAAACATTTATTGGAAAAAGGGAAGATTGCAGACAAAATTCAGGAAGTTAGTGAGGCGGAAAAAAGCAATCTTATTGTAATGGGAACGCAGGGGGCAAGTGGTTTTAGGGAGGTATTCATTGGTAGTAATACGGTTGCAGTATTGGAAAAAACGCAATTGCCCGTTTTGATTGTGCCTGAAAAAGCTGTTTACAAAGACATTCAGCATATTGTTTATGCTACTAGCATTGATGATTCAGCAGAAGATACCATTCATAAAGTGACAAAATTTGCCAAAGCCTTTGATGCAAATATACATTGCATTCACATTAATACTACAAAAGAAAGGGCTTGCGAAGCATTCATGGAAGGGCTAAAAGAAAAGTTTAGCGAGCAGTCAAATGTGTCTTTTAAAGTTATTGAGGGAGACAATATTTTGCACAGCATTGATCAATATTTAAAAGAAAATAAGATTGATTTACTAGCTATGTTGACCCACAAACGCACCTTCTTGGATAAGTTATTGAGCATTAGCTATACCCAAAAAATGGCTTTTCATAGTAGCACCCCTCTCCTAGTTTTTCATTATGGTTCATAACGTTAGACAGGAGATGTGAGATGTGTGATGTGTGATGTGTGATGTGAGATAAATAATTGATAATAAAACATTTACATTATATCAAAAAAGCCCTGTAGTAGAGATACAAGATTTTGTGTCTCTACTACAGGGCTTTCTTTATTTTATCTTTTGTAAAAAACTTGTCTCAAGTCTCCCGTCTATTTTAAGTTCGCTTTCGTTTTTTCTTATTCTTGCTATTATTTTGTTGTTGTTCAAAACGGCGGCGTGTATGGCCTTTTTTCTGTTGTTTTTGTTGTTGCTGTGCTTGTTGTTGCGCTTTTGCCATATCTTCTAATCGCTGTTGCCATTTTGATTTTTTTACTGGCTTCTTTTTGTTTTCTTGAATTTGCTTTAACAGCTTTTCTTCATCAATAAAGTATTTTTTAATTGCATACTGTTGCACAAAACTGATGATATTAGACAAGAAAAAGTAATAAGTCAAACCTGCGGAAAAGCTATTGAAGAAAAACAATAACATAGCTGGCATCGTATATTGGAAAATCTTCATTTGCCCACCCATTGCATCATTAGAAGGAGTCATTTGTTGATTGAGACGCATATAAATCAAGCTACTAGCTGCCGAGAGCAAACAAAAAAGGCTGACATGATCGCCATAAAAAGGAATATTGAAGGGCAAGTCCATAATAGAATCATAGGTAGACAAGTCCTCCGCCCATAAAAAACTCTGCTGTCGCAACTCAATGGAAGCAGGGAAAAAGCGGTACATGGCAAATAGAATCGGCATCTGCAACAATTGCGGAAGACAGCCACCAAGCGGATTTACTCCTGCTTTGCTATACAGCTTCATTTGTTCACTTTGCAGTTTTTGTGGGTCTTTGCCATATTTCTTCTTTAGCTCCTCAATTTCAGGCTTTAACACATTCATTTTGGCAAAAGACTTATACGATCGATAAGTCAACGGAAATAGCACCAACTTAATAATGAGTGTTAACACCAAAATGATAACACCGTAATTACCAATAAAACGATGTAAAAAGTTGAAAGATGGAATGATGATCCAGCGATTAACCCAGCCAAAAATCGTCCAACCCAATGGCACCATTTCTTCCATTGCCAATGCTTGCCCTTCTGCTTTAAGGTCTAAATTTTTGAGTAATTTATAGTTATTAGGACCAATGTAAAAATGCATTGGAAAGTTGAACTGTGGAGAACGCTGATACTCAAAAGCCAAATCAGCAGAGGCAGTTTCTAGTAAAGTGGTGTTGTTTTTATCTTTAGGTGGTGCTTTAATTTTGAGATTACCTCTGGTAAAAGCTTTGTCTGCAATTAATGTATGATTAAAAAACTGTTGTTTAAATGCTACCCAAGTCAGTGATAAAGACACCTGTTTTTCATCATCACTGCTCTCTGACAAATAGTTAACATCGTCTCCTTTTTCCTTATAATAAACCCCCGTTACATACTGCTCTGTTTCGATGTCTTTCTCTTGCGGACGCAAATCATTTTTCCAATGTAATTCTATAAGAGCTTGATTGTTGATTAAATCATCAAAGCCAACCATATTTAAATCATAATCAACAATATAGCTACCTGATCTTAAAGTATATTTTTGCTCTAAATAACGGGTTTTACTAGAATCTGCATAAAGCCGTAAAATGACATTATTAGCATCTGTTTGATGTGGTTCAAAGTAAAAATTATCGGTAGAGACTAGATAGTTGTTCAAGAAGAATTTATAATTGAACTGATTGTTTGGGCCGTCCATTAAGATCAATGGCTCTTTGCTATGCGTTACATAATCTTTTATTTCTGATTTGTAAATTCGCCCTCCTTTATTAGAAATAGTGACTTTTAGTTTATCATTGGCTAGTTCGTAAAAACTTTCGCTCGGTGCAGTTGGTTGTAGAAAAAGTCCACTTTGGGAAGCAGTGGTATTATTGTTATTAGGTGAGGGGAGCATCGGGTCGCCTAAATTTAGACTATCCTGCCTCATGTTCGGGTTATTGACTGCGGTGGAGTCGGCTGTTTGTTGAGGTGGCGGCGGTGGTGGCGCAACAAACATATTGAACACCATAAACAGCAGCGCAATCAATATCAGCCCTGTTATTGTATTTTTATCCATAGTTATGATTCGTCAATATACATTTCAAATCTATTTGAGTATATTCTGAATATTGAAATGCATTTTTAAATTGGCGTGCAAAGGTACAAAAAAAATCGCTATTTTTATGTATTTGTTTAATTTGATGAATCCGTAATCTTGTAAAGCAACACTCATTAAGGATGCTCTAATCAGCCCTGCATTTCTTGCAATTGCACCAACTTGCGATAATGTCCATCTTTTTTTGCCATCAGTGTTTCATGTGTTCCACCTTCTACTATTTTTCCTTTATTTAATACCAAAATTTTATCTGCAAATTGAATAGTAGACAGGCGGTGAGCAATGATAATGGAGGTGCGATTCTGCATCAATTTAAATAAAGCTTCCTGAACTAATTTTTCGGAAACTGAATCAAGTGATGAGGTCGCCTCGTCTAAAATTAAAATTGGAGGATTTTTTAGCACTGCCCTTGCAATGGTCAACCGCTGCCGCTCGCCACCACTTAGTTTACAACCTCTATCGCCTATTAGACTTTGATAGCCCTCTGGCAATTGCATAATAAAATCATGGGCATTGGCAATTTTTGCCGCTTCAACTACCTCACTATCAGAGACTTGTCGTTCAATACCAACTGTAATATTATTGAAAATGCTATCATTGAATAAAATTGCTTCTTGTGTAACAATGCCCATTAATTGCCGTAAATCTTCTAAATGATATTGTTGAATATTGTTGCCATCTAATAAAATACTTCCATTATTTACATCGTAAAAGCGTGGAATTAAATCGGCAATGGTAGATTTTCCTGCACCAGAAGCTCCTACCAAGGCTATTGTTTCTCCTTTTTTTAGTGTAAAATTAATATTGTGTAAAACGGGCTGATTGCCATAGGCGAATTGAACATTTTTAAACTCAATTTCCCGAGTAAAATCTTTGATAGTCAATGGTTTAGCAGGTAAATGAATGTTGTCAGGAGTATCAATAATTTGATAAACTCGTTCAACAGAAGCCATACCTTTTTGGATATTGTAAAAAGCTTTGGAAAAAGATTTCGCAGGGCTTAGAATTTGAGAAAAAATAACCATGAAATAAATAAAGGTTTCCGCCTCTAGCTCAATAGAGTGGGTCAATACCATTCGCCCTCCAACATATAAAACGGTTGCTACCACACAAATACTTAAAAATTCAGATAAAGGGGCAGACAAATCTCGCCTTCGCAACATATTTTTCATAATTTGAAAATGCTTTTGATTGCTTTGGACAAATTTTTGCTGTTGCATTTGTTGAGCATTAAAGCCTTTAATGATGCGTAACCCCGACAAAGTTTCGTCAATAATGGAGAGCAAAATACCGAGCTGTGTTTGCGCTTGATGCGACTGCTTTTTAAGGGTTTTGCCAATTTTACCAATAATTCCCCCCGTAATAGGCAATACAAATAGTACAAAAAGTGTTAACTTTGGGCTGATAAAAAACAATGCAGCAAGGTAAGTAATGATGGTAATGGGATCGCGAACAAGAGCTTCTAAAACGCTCATAATGCTCCACTCAATTTCTTGAACATCATTGGTTACGCGTGTCATCATATCGCCTTTTCGCTGCTCGGTAAAATAAGCAATCGGTAAGTGTAAAATTCTGTTAAACAGTTGATTGCGAATATCTTTAACAACACCATTTCGGATAACTGCCATCATGAAAACCGCAGCATAACGAAAGAAATTTTTAAGAAAAAAAACAACAATCACCAACAAACACACCAACAGTAAAGCTTCAATTTTACCATATTGAAGCATCAATTGACTGAGGGTATAGTTGAAATAATTGGTCAACCATTCTACCGAAAAAGAAAAATTGGGCTTGTCTAATACCAGTTTTTGAATATCAAATAAAATTCTCAAAAAAGGAATGATCATCGTTAAAGAAACAAGGGAAAACAGAATAGTCAACACATTAAAAAAAACATTCATTCCTGCATAGGTGCTATAGGGACGAATATGAGCAATAATTCTTAGGAAATTAGGCATAGAAGGAATTTAAACTTCGAGTTTGTAAACCACAAAGGTACATACTTTTGTTTTTAAGCACATTTTGAAACATAGATTTATAGTCAAACGTTTATTCAAGAGGAGTGATAATGCAAATAGATATAAAATAGGAGACGCAAGATAGTTAAGTACTACACAATAATTAAACGGGTCTCTTTGTTTGATTAAAATAATGAAAGTCAATACTTTAGAACAAAATTGTGCACAATTAATTAGTGCATGGCACTTAACTTATAAGTCATCTTAAATCTATTTACTAATTCAATTAACCAACAATTTTAGAAAATGGAGACACAGAAAGCAGCATTAATATATGTAGGAGACCCGATGTGTTCGTGGTGTTGGGGAATTGCTCCAGAAATCACACAGTTAAAAGAAAAATATGCGGATAAAATTGGTTTTAAGATGATTATGGGGGGATTACGCCCTTCTACTACTGAGCCAATGGATGCTAAAATGAAAGAATATTTGTTTCATCATTGGGAAGAAGTACATCAGCGAACAGGGCAGCCTTTTAACTATCGCCTATTAGAGCGCGAGGATTTTGTGTATAATACAGAGGCAGCAGCAAGGGCAGTTGTCACAATGCGGAAGTTGAAGCCAGAGGTCGCTTTCGATTTTTTTAAGGCCATTCAGTATACTTTTTATGCCAAAAATCACGATCCCAACCATATTACTACCTATTTGAGTTTGCTACCTTACTTTGAAGTAGATGCCGAAAAATTTGTGCAAAAATTTGAGAGTAAAACCCTTAAAAAGCTAACTAAAGAGGAATTTAAATTAGCTGCGGACTTCAATGTGCGGAGTTTTCCTACAGTATTATTACATTTAAATGGACGTTTGGGTTCTATTGCCAAAGGCTATCAAACTTTTGCTCAAATGGATCAAAAAGTACAGATGATGCTACAACAATCTTTGGCTAATTGATTTTAAGTACCTAGACATAAGATATGAGACTTGAGATATGAGACTTGAGATAATTAAGTCACTATTAACAGTTTACAGTAAGTTCAAATGTCTTTTACTTTTGTCCAACTACTTATGTAAAAAAAACAATACATAATTGCTAACCATACTCTACCAAGACGAACACTATATTGCAATTGATAAGCCCGCGGGTTTGCTTGTGCACCGAACTAGAATTGCAGAGGAACAACATGCTTTTGCCCTACAACAATTGCGCGATCAAATCAAGCAGCGTGTCTTTATTATTCACCGCCTTGACCGTCCAACTTCGGGGGTATTGCTATTTGCTTTTAGTAGCGAGGCAGCGAAGCGAATGTGTCAGCTATTTGCGGAACGAAAAGTATCAAAAATTTACTGTGCTATTGTAAGAGGCTATACAAAGAAGGAGGATGTGATTGACTATGCCTTACCAAAAGAAGAAAATAAACAAATTCGCCAAGCTGCACTCACACAATATAAAACGCTTATTACCAAAGAATTAACTATTCCTGTAGGACGCTACAATACTGCGCGTTACTCTCTAGTAATAGCAGAGCCACAAACAGGGCGAATGCATCAGATTCGCAGACATTTTGCCCATTTGCGCCATCCCATTATCGGCGACAAACGCTATGGCGACCGCTTTCACAACCGATTTTTTGCCAATGAAATGAATTGTAAACGCTTGTTGTTATGCGCCCAAAAATTGAATTTTACCCATCCCTACACTACCAAATTAATAAGCATAAAAACGGAACTACCCACAGAAATGCGGTCATTGATAACAAAGTTTGATTGGATACAAGTAGCTAAAGAGAACTACCTACTTGAAGGCAAATAATCTTTTTCCGTAATTTTTACATGCCCCCAGTTTTCCCCTGTACGTATTCGATAAAGCTGCATATAACTAATATCATACTGCTTTGCCAGTTTGACCAACTTTATTTTGTCAATACCTAATTCCCATCTTTTAAGTCGAATTTTAATTAATTTAACCTGCGCTTCGGTTAATTTTGCCCTATTTACCTCTTCTCCTCGTTTTTTAGGAGGCGGCACTCTATTAGGGCTTTTGGTTGTATGGGCATAGGCTTCTTCTTTAGTAACCCATTTTAAATTTTTTACACTATTATCCGTTTTTATATAATTTAAATGTATTACGTAATTGTGTTTAGGAGAGGGTTTTTCTAAGAATGTTTTTGCAACTAAACGATGAAATAACTTTCCGATTTGTTTTCCACTTTTAAAATTAAAGGTAATCATTCGGACACCTGTTTTTTTATTGAGCCCATTAATGTAAATAGGTTCATTTTTATGAGGTGCATAACGCCTGATGCGTCCAAAACTTGAAATTTCATAACGAGATATGGGTGTCCCCTCCTTTAAAATGAGTGGTTTCCATACTTCATGAAAATAGGATTGTTGCATAGGTATTTGATGTTTATGGGTTTAAAAAGAATAGCGAATTTTGTAATTTCTAGTATTAATAGCAAATATCCAATAAAACATAGCACAGCGCAAAATGTTTATTAATACATAATAAAAAGTACTGATTTGCAAAATTGTTAATGAATAACTGTTTTTTTGGGCAAAAACGTTAAACAACTTTTTCTGAATCTTTAACTATTTTTTGTACTTTTCGCTGCTTAACTTTGTCTTTTTAAAATTTTTCTTAAAAATATAATCATGAAATACAAAGTAATTAAAGTATCATATGGGACTGATGCCTATAAGGAAACGCTAGAAATGAGAGACCTTATTTTGCGAAAACCACTGGGTTTAATATTTACTGAAGCACAATTAGCAACAGAAAAAGAACAGATACATATTGCTTGTTATGATGAAGCGGAAAATTTGGTGGGTTGTTTAGTATTGGTGAAAGGAGCAGAAGGCAAGCGAATAAAAATGCGGCAAGTTGCTGTTGCACAGGCAAAACAAAGGAAAGGCATTGGACAGCAAATGGTATTATTTGCAGAAAAATATGGACAAAAAAATGGCTTTGAAATCATGTATTGTCATGCGCGAAAAACAGCTGTTCCTTTTTATGAAAAATTAAATTACTACACTGTTGGCGATGAATTTGAGGAAGTAACGATTCCACACTATAAGATGGAAAAAGTGCTGTTGTGATTTTTTATTCAAAACTTTCAGAAAAAAATGAAAATAAGTGAACCTGCTTTACGTTTTAAGTGTATTCATTTTGTACATAGTTGAATGTGAAAAGTGTTGAGTAAATTTCTTGTTCAGTTTTTTTAAAAAATGCTCCTCAACATTTATATTGGCGAACAGTTTCTTTAATTACGAATTATCAATTACGAATTGTTTTTAATTACGAATCAACGAATCACTGATCCACAAATCAACGAATCAAACACCAAACCCCTCACAAACAACTATCAGCTAAACCGTAACACATTTTTATTTTCATTAAAAAAAGGGTATAGTCCATGAAAACGAAGGATAAAATGATTGCAGGCTTTTCAAAGCTGTCGAAACCAGAGAAATTAGCTTGGTTGGTAAAGCATTTTTTTACGTCAAATCCAATGGATGTAATGCGAGAATTTGCTAGTTTTTGGCATACAAATGTCGAAGCACAAAAATTATTTGACGGAATTAGTGAAAATACGATTACCAACTTTTATATGCCCTACGGTGTAGCTCCAAATTTTAAAATTAATAATAGAATTTACTGTGTGCCGATGGTCATTGAGGAAAGTTCGGTGGTAGCAGCAGCTTCTAGTGCAGCTAAATTTTGGTACAATCGAGGTGGGTTTAAAGCCAGAGTACTATCTACCACAAAAGTAGGACATGTGCATTTCATTTGGAAAGGAGACCCCGTAAAATTCTACAGCTTTTTCAATCAAATTAAGGCGCGCCTCATTCAAGGAGCAAAAGATATTACTGCCAATATGGAAAAGCGAGGCGGTGGGCTTAAGTCTCTGAAATTGAACTACTTACCTGAAATTGAAGAAGGCTATTATCAGCTAAAAGTTGACTTTGAAACCTGTGATGCAATGGGGGCAAATTTCATCAATTCGGTACTAGAAAGTTTTGCCAAAACACTCACCAGTGAGGCTTATAAATATGAAGATTTTTATGGTGAGGAACAAAATTTGAAGGTCGTTATGGCAATTTTATCCAATTATACACCTGAATGTTTGGTAGAAAGTTGGGTGGAGTGCAAAGTCAGCGAATTGGGCACTTTCAACAATGGCGAAATGTGCGCCGAAGCTTTTGCCCGTAAATTTGAGCAAGCCCTCAACATTGCCAGAAACGATTCCTTCCGCGCAACAACCCACAATAAAGGCATCTACAACGGCATTGATGCGGTCATCATCGCAACAGGCAACGATTTTCGCGCCATCGAAGCCTGCGGACATACCTACGCCGCACGCGATGGGCAGTATCGTTCTTTAAGCGAGGCAAAGGTGGACAACGGCTGGTTTCGCTTTTCGTTAAAAGTGCCGCTTGCAGTCGGTACGGTCGGCGGTTTGACCAAAGTACATCCACTGGCTAAACGCTCCCTCGAATTATTGGACAATCCTACGGCGGAGGAATTAATGGAAATCATTGCTTCGGTCGGTTTGGCGCAAAATTTCGCTGCGGTGCGCTCGCTTATCACAGTCGGCATCCAAAAAGGGCATATGAAAATGCATTTGCACAATATTCTATCTCATTTTAAGGCAACAGAACAGGAGCGCGTTACGGCGGTTCAGCATTTTGAAAAAGAGACGATTTCTTTCAATGCAGTTCGCTTATTTTTGGCAGGCATGAGAGATGAGTCCTTTGTTTAAACAATTACGAATTACGATTTTTTTTTGAAAAAATAAACATTTTGGCAAAAGATATTTTTCATAATATAGTTAAAGCAGCTCTTGAAAAGGATGGCTGGACAATCACACATGATCCTTATGTGCTAGAAACTCCACAAGTGGATTACAAGGTTGATTTAGGTGCACGAAAACTAATTGCAGCAACTAAAGAAGATCAAAAAATAGCTATAGAGGTGAAAAGTTTTTTGAATATATCTATTGTTTATAGTTTTCATAATGCACTTGGGCAATTTTTAATCTATAAGTTGGGTTTAGAGGAGTTTGAAAAAGATAGAGTTTTATATTTAGCTCTTACCAAAAAGGCTTATTTGAGATTGTTAAAGTATGAAATCATACAAAAAGCGATGTTAAACTATCAATTAAAACTCATTGTATTTGACGAACAGAAACAAAAAATTACCCTATGGAAAAAGTAAAAAAACTTCAAGATTGTCTGATACAGTTTTTAGAGTATTATGCTACAATTAAGCCTGCAAATATGCCTGATATTGAAAATCAAATTATTGCAGATACAGTTAGAAATCATTATCAGTTAGTTCGAGTAGGTTGGAATGGAGATGAATTTGTGCATTTTTGCCCATTTCATTTTGATATTAAAGATGGAAAAATATGGATTCAAAAAAATGCAACTGATATTGATATCGGAAAGGATTTGATTGATATGGGGATTGAAAAAACGGATATTGTGCTAGGATTTCAACCACCAGAACTCTGGCAATATACAGGTTATGGTGTTGCTTAGAAGTGTTGTTTTAAAAAGTTATTAAAAAAACTTTAAAACCTTATAACTTTTCAACTTTCCAAACTCTAATTAAGTAGAATTTTCAAAAAAATGCAAGAATTAAAATTTTATTCTAATGGAAAGTTGCTGCTTACGGGGGAATACTATGTATTAGAAGGAACAGTAAGTTTAGCGATTCCAACAAAAAAGGGGCAAAGCCTACACATTACCTCATCTCAAAGCACTGATAATCAACTTATTTGGCAGAGCTATAACCATAAACAAAAATTATGGCTAACAGCTACTTTTGATTGTGGAAATTTTGATATTATTCAAACTGAAAATCCTACGAGCCTTCGCTTACAACAAATATTGCGACAGCTAAGGGTGCAAAACCCCGATTTTTTATTGGAAAAAGGAGTCACAACTCACGTAAAAACACAATTGCAATTTCCACAAAATTGGGGTTTAGGCAGTAGTTCTACGCTCATCAACAACATGGCAAATTGGGCAAATGTTAACCCTTTTCGCTTGTTATTCAATACTTTAGGCGGTTCAGGTTATGATGTGGCTTGTGCTGCTCATAATACACCGATTCTTTACCAAAAACAAGGGGAAGAACAGCCTTTGGTGCGCTCAGTTGCTTTTGAACCAGCATTTAAACAGCAGTTGTATTTTGTGCATTTGGGAAAAAAGCAACGCTCTAGCAAAGCAATTGCGTATTTTTACGAACAAAAAAATAACTGGCAACCTGTCATCCAACAATTGACGGCAATTACTCAATCCATTTCACAATCCACTGATTTACAAGACTTTGAGCAGCTTCTTAATGAGCATGAAAAAATCATTTCCAGTCAATTACAACTATCTACCGCCAAAAGCTTGTACTTTTCCGACTACTGGGGGAGTGTAAAATCACTGGGCGCGTGGGGCGGTGATTTTGTTTTAGTCACATCTCAACGTACCTTTGCCGACACCAAACGCTATTTCTCAGAACGAGGATTCACCACCTTTTTAACCTATAACGAAATGGTTTTGTAGTTGTGGGTTTTTGGTTGTGGGTTTTGTAGTTGTGGGTTTTTGGTTGTGGGTTTTGTAGTAAAAGATTACTTTTATCTTAATCACGAATCCACAAATCACGAATCCACGAATCCACGAATCACAAATCACGAATCCACGAATTATCAAATCAACAAATGCAGCAAAGTATTACACATCGCAGTCCGTCTAATATTGCCTTGATTAAATATTGGGGAAAATTTGGACGGCAGTATCCTAGAAATGCCTCTTTGAGCTTTACTTTATCAAAAGCATTTACCGAAACAAGCATAAATTACAGCACTCGAAATGTGAAGGCAGATGCCCAAGGTATTTCCCTAGATTTTCTCTTTGAAGGGCAGCCAAATGAGCTTTTTGCTGGAAAAATACGCAGCTTTTTAGCAAGTATTACAGATGTATTTCCTTTTCTAAATCAATTACATTTACAAATAGAATCTACTAATTCATTTCCTCATTCATCGGGTATTGCATCTTCAGCATCAAGTATGAGTGCTTTAGCTCTTTGTTTGTGCTCCATAGAACGACAATTACTAGGAACACTATCTGACGAAGCTGAATTTTTACAAAAAGCATCTTATGTAGCGCGCTTAGGTTCAGGCAGCGCGTCCCGTTCGGTTTATCCTATGGCGGCAGTTTGGGGAGAAACAAAGTTGATTCCAGAGGCTAGTAATGATTATGCCATTCCCTTTGCTGATCGCTTACATGCTGATTTTCAGGGATTTAGCGATGCCATTTTAATTGTTAGTCGTGCGGAGAAAGCGGTGTCTAGTCGGGCGGGACATGCGTTGATGGAAGGAAATCCTTTTGCCAATATTCGCTATCAGCAGGCGGAACAAAATTTGGAAAAACTGCTGCACAGCCTCAAAATAGGGGATTTATCGGCTTTTGTAAAAATAGTAGAGGCGGAAGCTCTCAGTCTACACGCTTTGATGATGACCTCTACCCCATCTTTTATTTTGATGCAGCCTAATACACTCGCCATCATCCAACGGCTCCAACAGTTTAGGGCGGATACAAAATTGCCGATTTGTTTCACTTTAGATGCAGGACCAAATGTGCATTTATTATACCCAAAAATGGCGGAAACAGCAACCCTAGATTTTATCAAGAGTGAACTGCAACCGCTTTGTGAAGATGGATATTATATTTTAGACAAAGTAGAATAAGGAATTACGAATTACGAATTACGAATTACGAATTACGAATTACGAATTACGAATTTAA
>JAHDHV010000090.1 GCA_020631155.1 Bacteroidota bacterium
AGCCAATAAAAAAAGGATGTTTTGTTTTTTGGAAAAGTAAACATTCATCTTTCATCGTAGCGTGTATTTTGTTTTTCCCTAATGACACACTCATAAGATATGTTCAAAGGTAGGCTGTATAATGCAAAAGAACAAGTATAAAATTAGGGAAATGTGGTTGATTTTTTGAAGGGAAAAGTTAATAAATTATTGATAGTTAGGTGTTTGTGAAGAAAAATTGTACTTCTTTCTTTGAAAAGAAATTTTTTTTTTTTGCCGTTGGGGAACTTTTTTTATGGAAAAATAGTTTAGGGGTTGGTAACACATTTTTTAAACCTCTTTTAAACACTTCAATAGTTTAATGAGCTTCTAAACACTTCTTTTAACCTTCACTAGATTTATCCAACACTACAAACAGGATAATTTTTCTTTTTTTTACGAAAAAAAATAGTAGATTGTGCACTACTTTCATAGGGCTATTTGTTGGCTCCCTTGAAAAGTAATTGGCCATTTCTATCTACAAATCACAAATCCAGAACTTGTCAAAGTGAGTACAAGTTGCTAGGTTAAAAACTAGCGGATTTGAATCCCCCCTTTTATTATTTCTTTAATTAGTTTAAAAAAAAATATTTTGAAGAACCATATAGATCGTTTAAGTAATAAAAACGAAGCCATTCAACAAGAGGAAAAAGCTCTTTTAGTCGGACTTATTTTACAAAATCAAACCGAAGAAGTGCTAGATGAGTACTTAGATGAATTGGCTTTTTTAGCACAAACCGCAGGGGCAACTGTAAAAAAGCGGTTTAAACAAAAAATGACCCACCCTGATAGACGTACTTTTGTGGGTAGTGGAAAATTGGCGGAAATTGCTGAATATGTGGCCGCCGAAGAAATTGATTTGGTTATTTTTGATGATGACCTAAGCCCCCGACAGCAAAGCAATATTGAAAAAGAGTTAAAGTGCAAAATTATAGATCGGAGCTATCTGATATTAGACATCTTTGCTCGGCGAGCGCGAACCGCACAGGCGAAAGCACAGGTAGAACTCGCACAATTGCAATACCTTTTACCTCGATTGCGTGGTTTATGGACGCACTTGGAGCGTCAACGTGGGGGGATTGGTATGAGAGGACCAGGTGAAAAAGAAATTGAAACCGACCGCCGTATTGTCAACGATAAGATTTCGCTACTCAAAAAGCGACTCGAAAAAATTGACCGACAAAATCAAACGATGCGAAAACGAAGGGGGGAAATGATTCGCGCTGCTTTGGTAGGGTATACAAATGTTGGTAAGTCTACTTTAATGACTTTAATGAGTAAATCAGAAGTATTTGCTGAAAATAAACTGTTTGCTACCTTAGACACAACCGTAAGAAAGGTGGTGCTGGAAAATACGCCCTTTTTGCTATCTGATACTGTTGGATTTATCCGCAAACTACCACACAGCTTGATCGAAAGCTTTAAATCAACCTTAGACGAGGTGCGAGAGGCTGATGTTTTATTGCATGTGGTAGATGTAGCTCACCCACAATATGAAGACCATATTAAAGTAGTGAACAGCACATTAGGAGAAATTGGTATTCAGGATAAACCCGTTATTATGGTGTTTAATAAAATGGATTTGTATGAAAAACAGTATTTAGACGAGTTTCTGAAAGCCGAAGATAGGGCGGAGATTTTAGCAGAACTAAAAATGAACTGGGCAAAGCAAACAAATGGTCAGTGTGTATTTATTTCTGCTACTCAAAAAAAGGGCATTGATACTTTGCGCGCTATGCTACTAGAAGCAGTGCAAAAACAGTATACCATTCGCTATCCATACAAAACGAATTTTTATTATTGAGATGTGAAGTTTGGGTAGTGGCACCCTCTTTTAAGGCTATATTTTATGTCTAAAAAAAAAGAGCTAAGTTGTTCATGGTAAATAACTTAGCTCTTTTTTTTATGCTTCAAATTGATTATTGTAAGTACTTAGACATAAGATTTAAGACATTAGACGTGAGATAATTCATTTACTATCAATAATTTATGATAAATCGAATAGTTGTTTAATTTTGTCTACTTACTTAGAATCACAAATCCATGCATTTATCCCACTGCACCTGTTAAGCGATATTTGTTGTCTATGATTTCGATAAGTAGATTAATTTTGAGCTCTGTATCATCTTGTAAAGTGGTATTGCCTGTTACAGTAATCATTTTCCCATCAAAATCAACTGTATCATAAGAAAGTGTTTTAATGCGTTTGAGGTCTTCATAGCCTAATTTTTTACCTTCTTTGATGCTATTGCCCTCACTATGTAAACCCAAAATTTCGGCAATGTATTGCGGAGGAGCTATTTTAGAGGTCATAATCTGCGTTTTGTAATGCATTGGCGAGCATTGCCCAAATACAGGCCCCCACTTGTGTGCTTCGACATTGGTTTTAAGCGTATTTAAAAATTTGCCTAATTCCTGAGGGTGATTCATGTCAGCATAAACGGCAGCGATTTTGGTGTAAGTTTCCGTTTCGCCAATTTGCGGTATTTCTACAGCATTTTCAGCAGTTTTAGCCACTTCATTTTTGACTTCAGCAACAGCTGTTTCTGTTTCTGCTTTTGCCGTTTCATCTTTTAGATTGACTGCTTCTGTTTTTTCCGTAGTTTCTTTGGCAACGCCTTTTTCAACAGTTTCAGTGCTTGCTTTGGCGGCTTTTTCGTCTGTGGTTGTACTTTTTTGTGTTGCTGTACTTTGAGTTGTTTTCACTTCTTGAGTGGCCAAACAGGCAGGTAAAGACAGACAGCCAACTAATAAGGCAATAAAAAGAATGGGGTAGTTCATGTTTTAGTTTGGTTTAATTCTGTGAGATAGGAGACATGAGACTTAAGATAAATCAACTATAGTTTGAGACTTTCACAATACTCAGAAAGTTCAAAGTAGTTTGATAGATCAAATTTACGAAATATAGTGTTTCGCTGTTTGTAAATAACTGTTAGGGTTTTGTCAGACTTTTGCTTATGCGTTTTGTACAGACACGATAATCGCGTCTGTACAAATGCAGTTGAAAATCCAAAAGTTAATTTTGCCCGTCTACATTATCTAATTCTGCAGGGCGATTTGCTTCTGTTTTTCTAAACAAAATAGGGAGGGTATACAATACTTTTACAGGCTTACCATTTTCAATACCCGGTGTCCATTTAGGCATTTGTCGAACAAGGCGCAGGGCTTCATTATCGCAACTTGCCAATCCTTTTGTTAAACTCTTTTTGATATGGATATTATCTAGGTGTCCATTTTCATTTACCACAAAGCTAACATGTACTGTACCTTCCAAGTTGTTTTGGTAGGCTGTAGGCGGGTACTTCAAGTTTTCTTTCAAGTAATTAAAGGCTGCTGCTTGACCGCCCGGAAACTCAGGCATTTTGCTGACAACTGTGTAAATTTTTGGGTTGTTGGGTAAATTGGGTAGGGGAGTAGCTTTAATAGCCTTTGTTTGTTTGGGAGCAGCAGGTGTTTGGGGGCTTGGCTTAGGCGGTGGAGTTTGCTCAATGGGTTCTAAATCAAAAGATAATGCGGTATCATTATTATCAATCACTGTATTTTGATTAAAGGTAGGAGGCGGTGTTGGGGTAGGCGTATTTTGAGCGGTGGCTGTTGTTGAGGGTAGGACTGCTTTACTAAGATTAGGGGTTTCTGCACTTTGTTTTAAAGCAATGGCCGCTTGTGTGCTATTTTTTTCCATCATTTTAATTGTTCTCAGCATTTCCGTTGCTCGCACATCATTAGGTAGAAGTGCCAATTTCTTTTGGTAATTGACTTTAGATTGTGCATAATTTTTTTGCTCATAATAATATTCGCCTAAACTTTCGTAAACAATAGGTTCATTAGGGAACTTTTGCGTATTTAACACATACAATTGGCCTGCAATATTATGTTTCCCTTCTTGGTAAAAATCTCTTGCCAATGCATTAAGAGTCCAAACCTTATCTAATTCTCTTTGTGTACCATGTAGAATGTCATCAAAATTGGCAATGACCTTATCAATTCCATCTTTTTCTATTAAATCATAAAAATGGTAGGCTAAAGGATGCCTAGGAACTGTGTAATCATCATTGTAGAGTGCGTTTTCAATTTTATTTGCAATATCTTTAGCTACATCAATAAAATAATTAGAAAAAACAATGATGGTAAATCCATCAGAATACAAGCGTACTTGTGTACTTAAATTGTCAATATAGCCCCCTTGATAAATGACTTCTTTATCCTTAAATGTTCTTATTTTCCAACCATAACCATAGGCTGTTTGCTGCTCGCTTTTTTCATCATATTGATGAGGATGAAACATGAGTTTTTTATATTTTTCTCCTAGCAGTTGAGTGCCTTTCAATGCCTCTGTAAAACGCAATAGTTCTTCTACATCACTGTAAATAGCATCTGCACCAAATGGATAAGCTCCCCAAAATTCAGGCGAGGCTTCAGGATGAAAATTTTCATCAAAACTATAACCAACTGCTTTGTTAAAAATAGCTTCATTCCAATTAAACAAATCAGTGCGTTCCATATTAGCAGAAGCAATTATTTTTTCCTTAATATAATTGGGGTAAGGCATACCAGAAGTTTGCTCAATTAATTTAGCCAATAAAACATAGTTGGAGCTAGAACGCTGAAATTTTTCGCCTGCTTTAAATTGTATAGGCTGGTGTAAAATAATTGTAATTAGGTCATCCATATTTTGGATTCGCAAAAAATTGTCAATGTATTCGGGTAGGTCATAATAATCAACAATACCTGCTGTATGTGTGAGTAGTTGATGTGGGGTAATGTCTTGAACTTTCTTAGGTAATTTGGATAAATACTTGGAGATAGGGGTGTTCAGGTCAATTTTGTTTTGCTCGGCTAGTTGTAAAATGGCTAATGCAGTAAATGATTGAGTAATTTCACAAAGATTGTACTGCCCTGTCAAAGAGTTGTGAATGTTGTAATCAAAGTGTGCATAGCCAGAGGTATATTTATACAGTGGCTCGCCGTTTTTGGCAACAATTACTACCCCAGAAAACTGCTTGAGCCATGAATTAGCTCGCAGCAAACGTTGTATTTTAATTAAGCGATCTGTTTCACTTAATCTGAATTTGGGACGACTGAGCTGTTGGGCACTACTGTTGAAGGTGCCCAATACAAATAAGAGTAAAAGCAAGGAGGACATTAAAATAGCGGTAGTTTTATGCATAATTAACTGTATTTTTATGACGAAAAAACGCAGTTGCTTTGTAGGGTTAATGACTTGTTTAGTATTAAGTCATTGGTTGGTGAAAACAAGGGTTTAGTTCGTTTAGTTGGATGGGGCAGTTTAGATAAGTGTTTGTTTTTAGCTAAAAAACGGTAGAAATATATCAGAATTATAAAATTACAAAAAAAAGTGCAAACTAAAAAGTTTATAAAGGCAAGCAATTTATTTTATCATAAAAAAACTAAAAATAGTTATGTATTGGTTGTATGTGTAGTTTTGATAGATGTAGTAGGGGGAGAAAATTGAATATAAAAAGAAGTTAATGAGATTAGGTTGTGAATGTGAAGTTTTATAATGAGTTAGTTTTTGATTGTCAGTTAATTGTGCTGATAATTTTTTTTGAAAAAGTTATATTTTTTATCGGTTAATGAAGGTTGGAAATTGTGTTGCATACTAAAAAATCAAGCTTGAATCAATGATATGATAATCAAAAATTTGTACTTAGCTTGATGATTAAGTGCCAAGCACTATTTAATTGTGCACAATTTTGCGCTAAAGTATTAGAAATGAGCAGTTTAGTCTTTTACTATTGTAACATTTTTTGTCTAGGTACTTACTAATTTGAATTTAAACATAGGGAAAGGGAGATGAGTCCTTGTTTTTCAATGAACTTTGTAATTGTTTATCTAATATCCTAGCTGATAGGTAGGTTTAGAATTAAATTGTTAAACATATTGGCTATAATTTAAAGAGCGTTTAGTGATTGATTGGCATTACTTAGAAGAAAGTAGCTTAATTTTTACAAAACGCTTTTCTACAGAAATCAGAGAATAAAACCCTTTGATCGTTCATCAAAGGGTTTTATTTTTTTATAAGTGAGAATATAATGTAATGAGTTAACTGCCCAAATATGCTTTCAATAACTTACTACGTGAAGCACTTCTTAATTTGTTAATGGCTTTATCTTTAATTTGCCGCACACGCTCACGCGTCAGCCCAAAACGCTCTCCTATATCTTCTAGCGACATGCTGTGTTCCACACCAATGCCAAAGTATAGTTTGATAACATCTTTTTGGCGATCTGTGAGGGTATCCAAAGAACGCTCAATTTCGCGGCGAAGCGATTCGATGTACTCTAAAGTAGAATCTGTTTTAGGAGTATTGCTATTTTCTAAAACATCTAATAAAGAATTGTCTTCGCCTTCTACAAAGGGAGCATCAACAGAAATATGCCTTGCAGCAACGCCTAATGTTGTTTCTACCTCATTGGTATCAATTTCCAGAACGGTAGCCAGTTCGTCGGGAGAAGGCTCTCGCTCAAACTCTTGTTCCAACTGCGAAAAAGCTTTATTAATTTTATTCAGAGAGCCTACTTTGTTAAGCGGTAAACGTACAATACGCGACTGCTCGGCTAAGGCTTGCAGAATAGATTGTCGAATCCACCATACAGCATAAGAAATGAACTTAAAGCCGCGTGTTTCGTCAAATCTTTGGGCAGCTTTGATAAGCCCCAAATTCCCTTCATTAATTAAATCACTTAATGAAAGCCCTTGATTCTGATACTGTTTAGCAACAGATACCACAAAACGCAAGTTCGCTTTAGTCAACTTTTCCAATGCTTCTTCATCACCTTGTTTGATGCGCTTGGCTAGTTCTACCTCTTCTTCTGGTGTTAATAAATCTACCTTACCAATTTCTTGTAAATATTTTTCAAGTGATTGGCTTTCCCGATTAGTTATTGATTTAGTTATTTTAAGCTGCCTCATAATATATAAAACTTCTTTTTGATTTGAGGGATGGCTGATAATCAAGCTTTGAGTGTGAGGTTAACAATAATTGCACAACTAATTACAAAGATAAGAAATTTTTCCCATTTTTTTTAAGGTAAAAAAAAAGTATAATATTAAAACGATTAGGTATTACCTTTTTATTGTTATAAAAAAAATATTATCTGTTCCACATTATCTTGCAATTATTGTTTGATAAGCACTTAGACAAAACAAATTTTTTTTTTAGGAAAGTATTAACATGCAATACTTTAGAACAAAATTATGCACAATTAAATAGTATTTGACACTTCAACTAGTTTTCAGGTGAACGTTAGAATAAAAAAATATTGAAGTATTTCTAAGGAACTTGTCTTGATCAAGAAAAGCTCTAACACTCTTTAGTATAAGTAACTAGACAAAATTAAACAACAATTGGACTTATTATAAGGTGTTGATAGTGAGTTAGTTATTTTACATTTCAAACCTTATGCCTCAAGTCTCATATCTCCTGTCTCGAATCTTATGTCTAAGTACTTATCTTATGCGCTAATTACTTAATTTTTGGAAAAAATACTCAAAACTTAATACACAGTGTTCTTTTTTTCTATCTAGTTTAATGAAATAAGAGAGAATTTTGTTCAATACAGTTCAAAAAAATATCTTTTGTTTGACTTTGCAATTACTATACAATGGAGTAGATAAACATTATTCTTCACTAACTGTTAGTGATTAAAGATTAGGTTTTTTTGTTCAAAAAAACTAACTTCGTATTGACTACTTTTTTTATACTGTAAATGATCTACACTTGTAAGACATTTAAGGAGTGAGAAATTCATTCAAGTAAGTTTGAAATAAATTAGAAATTACCAATTGTGGATTTAGCGTTTTTGAATTATGTTAGAATTATTTAGAACTGTAATGTTAAATTCCAGCAAGCAGTTGAGTATCAATTAATTCAATAACTTTAGAGATAGGAGCTGGGAGAGATAAGCAGTGAGATGTGTTAATGTCATTTAATTTTGTCTAGTTATTTACTAGGATAAGAATAAAACATACTATCTAATCTCTAACAACTAAAATTTCTAATAACTAATTTCTAACTCCTGATTTTGTTTTACCATCTAATCGTTAAACCTATAGGAAAAATTTTTTTTGAATGTCCTTTAAATATGTAAAGGTTCAAAATATAGTGCTTTATTGTGTGGTTTTGGGGTGTTTGCTCCAAATCCAACTTGATATTCAAGCACAAGTAAATGTTTCATCAATATCAGGAAATGCAACAACAGACACCCTTTATGCAAGTAAGAAAGTAGAAGCGGCTGATTCTCTTTTGCGTTTGTCACAAACCGACAAGGCTTTGAATCAATTGATGGACGCAGGGAAGGTTTTCCAAAAGCATAAAGCATGGCGAAGTTATGTCCTTGCTTATAATAGAATTGGGCAAGAACTCTATCGAGCGGAGGAGTACGACAAAGCACTAGAACTGCTGAATGAAGCCAAACTGATTGGTAGTAAGTATTTGACTAAGAAGAGTTTAGCTTTATCAGATACTTATGACTACATAGGGAAGGTGTATCGGCGTAAGGGTAATTACGATAGAGCATTGGATTTTCACCTATTGTCTTTAGAAATTCAAAAGGAAATTTACGGCGAAAATCACCCCTCACTAGATAATACTTACTTCAATATTGGCAATGTATATTATTACAATGGCGACTACCTAAAATCGCTTCAATACAATCAGAAAGTACTCAATATGCAGCTACAAATATTTAGGGAAAATCACCCTAAAGTAGCCGTTACCTACAGCAATATTGGACTTATTCACACCAAACTCAAAAATTACGAACAGGCTTTAGAGGCTTACAATAAAGCCTTAAATATTCAGCTAAAAAATCGGCTCGGCGAGTCGGATGTGGTCTCTATTTATACTGAATTGTCCAATATTTATACCGAACAAGGCGACTATACAAAGGCTTTGGAAAGCAGCGAAAAGGCTTTGGAAATCATCAATAGAGTGTTCGATGCAACACATGATGGACTGCCCAAAAACTACAATAACATTGGCAGTATTTATTTAAAACAAAAAAAATACGACAAAGCCCTAGAATTTTACAATGAAGCACTAGAGCATCAAAAGGAACTGGTAGAAGACCAACATCCTTATGTAGCAGATAGCTATTTGAAAATTGGAGAAACCTATAGCGAGCAAAAAGAGTATAAACAAGCATTAAATTACTATCAAAAAGCATTGATGGCATTGGTTGATGGATTTACCAATAGCGATATTAATGCTCACCCACCATTGCAAAATGCTAGTTCAGAAACGTATTTGCTAGAAACATTAAGTGCTAAGGCACAAACTTTTGAAAAACTTTACCAAAAGACAAACCAAATCAAAAATCTGGTAAAATCACTAGAAAATTACCAGTTGGCAGCCCAAGTTATTGGTATACTCTGCACGCATTACCGAGCAGATGAGTATAAGCTATTTACTTTTGAAGAAAGCAAATTTGTATACGAAGGTGGCATCGAAGTAGCTAAACAATTGTACAATAAAAGTACAGATGCAATAGACAAAAAGCGTTTTTTATCTATTGCTTTTTCTTTGGCAGAAAAAAGTAAAAAAGCTTTTTTGGTAGAATCTCTTAAAACAACAGAACTGCGGCAGTTTATTGATATTCCTGAATCTACTATTGAGCAGGAGCAAGAAATGAAAATTGAGTTGGCTTACTATAAAAGACAACTGTTGGATGAAGAACAAAAAGGTTTGCTCAACAATGAGCGTGTAGAAAAATTAAAAAAGAAAATCAAAGGACTGTCTGTTTCTTATAAATCTTTGGTAGCGAATTTTAAAGAGAAATTTCCTGATTATTATAAGCTAAAATACGATACTACAGTTACTAGCTTATCACAACTCAGCAATGCCTTAGCCACTCATCTACCCAATACCGCCTACATACAATATTTCCAGAGACGCGATAGTATTCCCTATGCCTTTGTGGTAACGCCACAAGATGCCCATATCTATAGTGTTGAAGATGAGAATGGCGAGTTGACACAAACCATCTATAAATTTGGAGCTTCTATACTAGATTATGAACGCATTTTAAAACAACCCGAAGAAGTCTATCAAACGTATACTAAGAAAGCATATGATTTGTATGTAAGTATTTTAAAACAGGCGATAGATTTTTTACAAGATAAAGAAATTACGGAATTGGTCATTGTGCCAGATGCGATTTTGTGTTATACCCCTTTTGATGCTTTATTGACAAAAAAAGTGCGTGCCAATCCTCGTTCTGCGGGCGATTATCGAGAGCTCCCTTATATCATGAATCAATACCCGATCAGTTATGCCTACTTTGCCACTGACTTTGTGAACGCCCTAGAAAATGGTCGTCAAAATCAGAAAGGTCGGCATCTAGGCATTGGCATGATTTACGACCGCGAGGCAGTGGCCGTATCTACAGACTTACTGGTTTCGCGCATTGCCAGAGATGTTAACGTAGAATTGAGGGGGGCAAAAGAGGAGGTGCGAAACATAGCAGAAATTACCGAAGGAGATGTCATTTTAGATAAACGAGCTACAGAACGCGCCTTCAGAGGGGCTATCAATCAATACGATGTTGCCCATGTTGCCCTGCACACCCTACTTGACGATACAAAACCACTATCCTCAAAAATCGTGTTTGCCAGTAGCAACGACACCCTAGAGGATGGCTACCTCAATGTTCACGAATTATACAAAATGTCACTCAATACAGAACTCATTGTACTGAGTGCTGCACGAAATACAACCGATCGTCTTTACAATGGCGAAGGGAATTTACATCTTTCCAAAGCCTTTGATTATGCAGGTTGTTCCAGCCTATTAGCTAGTCTTTGGCGCACCGAAGATGATGCAGTACAAGACCTCATGCAAGGAGTTTATCAGGAGTTGAGAAAAGGTACTTCCATTAGTAGTGCCCTGCAAATTAGCCGACAAAACTACCTACAGCGCAATCAATCAAAGGCACATCCCTACTTTTGGGCAGGCTTCTGGACAATTGGCAACCCTACACCCGTAGATACAGGAGGCAGTTGGATATGGATGCTTATTGCAGGAGCCGTTGGTCTAACAATAGTCATTTATTTTGGTAGAATGGCATAAGATAGAAATTCGAAATTAACAGAGTGTGTCAAGGATTTAGGGAATAACGAAATATTATCGAAATGAAAGGGGAACCTTTTCTTTTTTCTAAAATAAAATAGTATTTTTTTTATTGGTGTTGAAAAACGGCCTTGAAAGTTTTTGCGTTAAGAAAATTGGCATGAAAAGCGTTAAGAAATATCCGTAGTGATACGAATTCTAAAAACCAAAAAAAATAAATCAATATTTTAATCCTTGATTATCAGTCACTTATTTTGACTAAAAAAAGAGTATCACCTTAGGAGATTTTAGCGTTTCATACCAATTTTTAGCGAAAAAGTTTCACAGCCTTGATTTTTTTCTTTCTTTTTTTATCAAGAAAAAAAGGAAAAAAACGTAGGGAAAGGGACACTTTATAAGATTAAGGTAAATAGCTCTTATAGGAAAACCCTCTTTTCTTGACACACTCAAATTAACAGATAGCACCCAGCTTTTTTTGTTAAAAACTAGCACAAATGAACTGTTGCTCCCACAACTCGAAACCCAGAATCCTAAGCTTGTCGCTCAAAACCTTCCCTTATAGCAACTTTTTTATTTAAAAATCGTTAACTAATGAGTGAGGGGTATAAAAAACTGTATAATTATTCTGCTAACTTACAAAGCTTTTGGAAAATATACTGTAAATTTGCCCTCAGTAAAACGTTCTTCGTTATAAAGGTAAGTTAGTGAAATTTACAATAAACAAGATGCTGTTTTTGAGTGAAAGTAACTGATAAACAATTGGTTATGTTTAGAAGTAGGAGCTGTTTATTGTTAATAGTAGCTAATTCGAAGTAAATTATTGGAGTGAATAGTTGAAAAAATAATGTGCTATGTCCAAATAACATACACATTAAAAATCACAAATAAATATACAAAATAGGTTAGAAAACAACTCTTATGCTATTGCTATATGATAGCAAAAAAGGATAAGATAAAAATTGCTCAACCATTATTTTTGTACACTAATACAAAAATTTAATCAGCAATCATTATTTTTCTGAATAGCTTATATGAAGAAAAATAACTATAATACAGTCCAAAAGTAACAAATAGTTAGTTGTATAAATGCTTAGTCAATTGAATTGATGTATTGTTGTTAATATTTTACAGTTATTTTGTATTAGCTGGCAAAAGCTCATTTATCATAAATGTAATCATTGAAATATAAATAGTTGTCAAATAATAAAACAGCTACATATCATTTGCTTAACTCAAGTAAATTAAGTGTTATGTCAAACCTAATTATTGATGATTGCCTGCTTTTTATGAGCATAAACATTAAATTTTACATTCCCCATCAATTAAAAAATTAATGGGCTAACCTACCTAATAATTATTTTTCCATCCATTCAAATAATTTATCTTCTAAGAAGTAGCATTTTTTTTCAAAGGAATGTATTGTTGTTTATTTTATTTCTATGTAAGCTTACCTTTTTTATTTAGCCATGCAAAAAGAAATTATTTTTTGTTTGAATAAATATGAAGTGCCTATAAAGTAATGTTGTTTTTTTAAGTTTTGAAAAACAGTGATCTGTGCTGTGATTCAGAGCAAGTAATAGGTGCTTAAATTATTTGTAGTAAAAAAATATACGATTTAGAATAATTATAAAGTTGCTATGATAGCGATTTTATTAACTAATGAATATGCGAAATGTTGATGCGCTGTACTACGAAGAATGGTTTTATTTATTAATTTTTATAAAATAGACATTTGCACTGTAAATGTTTTCCATTAAATAAATCATCATGAGTAAAACAACAACAAAATCAAAATTATTTTTTGTAGATGCAACCAACATATGTTATTGGAAAGATACAACAACACCTACTTTAACAGTGCTGTTGCATTTATTGATTGAAATGAAAGAAAAATATGATCATGACTTCTATTGTATTTTTGATGCCAATACTGTTTATAAAATACCTGATAGTGAACGAGATACTTACAAGAAGGTGTTGAAAGATACCAAGCATTTTTATCAAGTAACAGGAGGAAAAAGAGCAGATGATTTTTTGTTGGAATTAGCAGATGCTTACCAAGCACCAGTGATTAGCAACGATAATTATAATGATGAAAAATACGATAAATATGCATGGAAATCTCGCGAATTTCAACCGCAACGCCTATTTATGGGAGAGGTAATTCCTGTACATAATGCGTATCATCTTATTCTTTCTGAACTAGATATACATGTGCAATTAACGCAAGCAGCTGACACATTACAAAAACAACTGCACAAACTGTTGACCCCTGCCGATAAACGTTCAGGCCGCATTAAATTTTACAATAGCCAAGAAAGCTGGGGACGTATTGTTTTTGAGGATGAAATTTATTTCAATAAAAAATCTTTTGAAATACTTAATAAAAGCGAAAAACCTAGAGACGTAGAAGTAAAAGAAGGACTGAGTGTAGAATTTATAGTTGGTAAAAATGAAAAAGGTAATTATGCACAGTCTGTAAATGTTTTGCCAGAAGAAAGTAAAAAGTTTTACACAGGAATAGTAGAATATTACGATGAACAAAAGTTGCTTGGAGCCATCAAATTAGACAATACCGAAAAATCACTATTCTTTTACAAATCCTATATTGCAGAACCTTCATTAAGCAAACTAACCAAAGGGCAACGTGTTGAATTTACGCTTGGAAATAATAAAAATGGTGAGTGCGCTAAAAATATTTTATTACTCAAACAAAATAATGAAGCCCTTTATTTAACAGAACAATTGAAAGGGGTAGAAAAGGAATTGAAGGATGCAAAACAATTAATAAAAGATTTGGAAAGTTCTTTGAAATCCAAAGAAAATACCATTTACCAATTAAGAAAAAATAGGAAAGATACAACAGATGAATTGCCTGCTCCTAAAGCTGCTCCCAAAAACTCAGCTACCACAAAACAGCCACAGGTAGAGCAAAATAAAGATAAACAACAGCTGGCAAAAAACAACAAAAGCAACAACGCTAAATCAAAACAGCAAAAAACAAACGGAACGCTTGAGAAGCCTAGCAATTCGCCATCTTCTAATAATAAAAAGAATACATCCAATAAAAAAACATCAGAAACAAAAGATGGACAAAATCGGGGAACAAATTCTAATGATAAGTCAAAAAAAGGCGCGATTACAAAGAATGTAGAGAAAGGTAATAAAGGAAGTGTAAACAACAATAAAAAGTCAGGGAGTGAAAGCAATAAATCGCAACCAAATACTAAAAATGTGAAAAAAACACCACCTTTGGAAAAAGGGAAGGAGCGAAGCAATCAACCTACAAAAACAAAGCAGAAAGCGAATAATACCAATAGGACAAACGGAAACAAAAAAAATCAAACCAATAAAAGTGAAGCGGAAACATCTGGCAAAAAATGGACTATCATAGAACCCGAACCCATCAAAAAAACGGAACAGAAAAGTGGGCAATCATCAAATAATAGAAGGCGGAAAGATGATGCTAAAGAGGTAGAAAAAGCAACGCCACAGTCAAAAAGAAATGCCCCTAAAAAAACGACTCCAAAGGCAAAGGAAAATGGGCAAATACCCAATAAAACAAGCAACAAAGAGCAGGAGCGCAAGCAACAGACAGCTAATGGTAAAGTTACCAATCAACGGCAAAAGAAAACAACACCACAAGCGGAAAAATCGCAGTCCAAACCATCAACAGTGAAATCGAAATCGGGGGAGACTACAAATAATAAGCGCACCAACACTCCACAGAATAAGCGGACATCAACTCAAAATGACAAAGCCGCACAGCCTGAAACTACGCCTAAGTCCGAAGACAAGAAGCCTGTAACTTCGAATAAACGGTCATCAACACAAAAGCGTAAAACAGCAACTTCTGAAACTACGCCTAAGTCCGAAGACAAAAAGGCGGCAACTTCTAAACAGCCATCAACACAAAAGCGCAAAACAGCAACTTCTGAAACTACGCCTAAGTCCGAAGACAAGAAGCCTGTAACTTCTAAACAGTCATCAACACAAAAGCGCAAAACAGCAACTTCTGAAACTACGCCTAAGTCCGAAGACAAGAAGCCTGTAACGAAAACAACTGAGAAAAAGGTTGCAACAGTGAGCGCACCAAAGCCTAAACAACCTGCACAACAAAAGCCCAAACAACCTGCACAACAAAAGCCTAAACAACCTGCACAACAAAAGCCCAAACAACCTGCACAACAAAAGCCCAAACAACCTGCACAACAAAAGCCTAAACAACCTGTACAACAAAAGCCTAAACAACCTGCACAGCAAAAGCCCAAACAACCTGCACAACAAAAGCCTAAACCACAGGTAGCTGTAATGACTGCTGCAACTTTAGATACCGCTGAAAAACGTACTCAATGGTGGCAACAACTTGAAACGCAGTGGAAAAAGGCATTTAATGTGGTTGCAAAAAATGGAGAGCAAGTTCGCAAGCCTAGTGATGCTGCTTTACAAGATATTTTAAAGTTGAAAAGAATATCTTTCTTTAGAACAAGTAAGAATAAATTAAGCTTTAAATTAACTAACCTCTCAGGATTGGCAGCCTTAACAAATTTAACGCACATTAATGTGTCAGAACATGCCGTTGATACCATTCGACACATCAAAAATTTGAAACAATTGCTTCATTTGGGATGTAACAAAAATCAGTTGACTGTTTTGGAAAATGTTGATGAATTGAAATCTCTAAAAGAATTGCATTGTAATAAAAATAAAATTACGCTTGATAGTTTTAAGCGTTTGGATGAGCGATTGCCTAAGCTTCAAAAATTAGACTGTCGTGACAATAATTTATCTGATAAAGACAAGGAAAAAATCGAAAAATTGCTTAAAATTGAAACCGTTAGAGTGTAGTTTTTTAATGACGAATTAGAAATTACCCGTTCCGAATTGATTTTTAAGACTAATCTTTAACATCTAAATCTTTGATTTCTAACACAAACTAAAAAATATGAGTAATCAAGGCGCGTTTGGTAATAACCGAAACAATTTAAACAGCAGTTCCATCATTGGTAAAGGCACGATTATCAAGGGGAAAATTCGCACAAATAGCGACATCCGCATTGATGGGACTATTGAGGGGGAAATCAACTGTGAAGGCAAAATTTTTGTAGGCACAGACAGCGTTTCGGAAGTCAATATTCAAACATCCGAATTAACCGTAGATGGCAGCATGATTGGCGATATCGTGGTCAAAAAGAACCTAACAGTTGGCGAAAAAGGCCGCATCAAAGGCAATGTCGAAACCCCACATCTTGTTGTCGAAAGCGGAGGCATTATTAATGGAAAAGTGACGATGGAGGAGAAAAAATAGAAAGGCGATTTTCTATATAAATTATTTTTGATGAATGTTGTTAATTATCAAGGCACAAAATTTTGTGCCTTTTTTTATTGCCTCATTTTCAAAAGCATAGCTAAAAATCTAACTCGGCTTTCGCTGATTTCAAAATGAGAAAACAAGAATTAAAAATAGCTATTATTAAAAGCATAAATCATTAACTAACAGGCGTTTGCGTTTTTTAAAAGGGTTTGACCCCGCTAGGGTCGTATTACTAGATCATCATTTCCAACTAACATACTTTGACCCTGCTAGGGTCATTTGTTTGTCCAATGACCGCAGAGCGGTCAAAGTATGTTAGAAAAAGCAAAGTAAGGTTCTTTGACCCCAGCGGGGTCACACCTTTTAAGGTTTAGATAAAGCCCATAAACATCTAAAAATCAATGAATTAAAAATTAAATAAAACAATAAGTTTATTATTTTGTTGAATGTATTTTTTACAAAAAAAAATCAGCAAATAGCAAAATCCCAAAGTCTAAAAATCCAAAAAGCTAAATATCCAAAAAGCTAAAAAGCTAAATATCCAAAAATCCAAAAAGCTAAACATCCAAAAAGCTAAAAAGCTAAAAAGCTAAACATCCAAAAAGCTAAAAAAAAACCTTTTATTTTTTTTATTATTAAAATGTGTTTTCTACTTTTAGTTTTTTAAGTATGTATCAAATTTTAAATGCGGTTCCTCGCAATCTAAATAATTTAGTAATTCTATAATTCTTTATTAGATTACTTCATAATCTAATCTCTAATTTCTAAAAGAAAATATATTAATACTTAAATTTTTTTAGAGTTTGGAGTTAAGTTGGCTTTTCATTTTTTATTTTATTTATTAAAATATGAGTGATTTGATTTAGCTTTGCATGTATTTGACTAATAGCTTTATAGGTATTTATTTTAAAATTTATTAAAAAAAATAAAAACCTTAAAGCCTTGTAAATTTACAATATTTCAAACTCCAAAATTTTTATTCTTTAAAAGATTTACTCAACTTTTGCATTCTAAGAGTTGAGTGGTAAATATTTTTTTCTATTTGTTG
>JAHDHV010000615.1 GCA_020631155.1 Bacteroidota bacterium
AAATTAGATACTAGTAAATAGGTAACGAGTGAAAAATAAGTTCCCCGATTTTGATTAGGGAAATTAGACCCTAGACAAGGCAAAAAACGTAGGCAATGCAGGGCATTGGCGAGGCTTTTTAACGCAGTATAGGGTTAAATTTATCAATCAAAATGAGGAAATTATTTTTTGACTGTTACTAAAGACCCTGCCTTATGAAAAAGCGATTTTTATCAGAATGGAACTATTTTATAAAAAGTGTACAAAATCAGAGAGTACACTTAAAACCTGTAGATTTAGCACTACTGATTAGTCATTTTATGAAAAAAATTAAACAAATTAATCACAAAGGAATACAATCGCTATACCATCAACATTGGTCATTTTATGAAAAATTGAGTCTATCTGATTATCAACACAAAGCTTTTCCTTGGCTTTCTTTAACAGAATTAATTGATTATGAGTTAAATAAAACACAGGAAACTAATAGGGAGCGCATTTTTATTATCATTAGTAATGTACTAGACACACTTCTGTTATTTAAATGTGATCGTTTATGTAATTATTACGGTTGTGGAGAAGGTAACTTAAATGTATTTGCAAATAAAGACAAAACAGATTTATATTTTGTTTGTGAAATATGCCACCAAGTAGAAGATATAGATAGAAAGCCTATTAAGCTTAACTCAAACCTCATTCCTGCGCCTACTAAAATGATTGAATCAGCAAATATAATTGCAGCAAAATATTAAAATTATACTAGAGCTACAGAATATGGGTAGATATTCTGTAGCCCATATAATCAAGCCAAATAGTTTATTTAACAATCACTAAGTAACAAGCAAAAAATAAATTAGGCATGTTTATTCGGTTAATTTGTGGTTAGACAAGGCAAAAAACGTAGGCGATGCGAGTATCGGTGAGACTTTTTAACGCAGTATAGCGGCAAATTAAACAACAAGATGTTGGTTTATTTTTTAGCTGTTACTAAATACCGTTTTTTCTTATAATATAAAGACATACAGTAAGCCAAATAAATAAAATTCAGCCAAAAAACCAAAATGTTACAGGTTGCTTTTCGCAAAAAAATAATCCATGACTAAATCAAAAAAAAAATCACCTTTCTGTTATTGAAGTGGTAATGTATTGCATATTTTTTTGCTATAAACAAAAAAAAATTACAATTCAAAATTCTCCTTTTCACCAGCTCTATGAAAACTAAACATCAACGACCTTGAAATAGCTTAAATTAATTAACTTATAAATTTATTTTACAAAAAACAATAAAATATAAATAAATATATAACAAAACAAATGAAAAACAATGTTTAAACACCAAAAAAGAATCTATATCAAACCTTTTCAGAATATCCTCGTAAACTTCAATCGAATAACACTTCAATATTTTATTGTACATATTTCTGCTTTTATCAAGACATTGAACAAACTCATACAAGCCTTTTTATGAATTGAATTCAAAAATTTAATATTATCAAGTATCATTCTCTATTTAAAATACATCGCCAATAATCTATTCCAATATTAATCATCAACAACCAACAATACCAATTGCATTTACATAATGAAAACTTGCCCCCAAACCTATTTGACAATAATATTTACTTTCTAGCTCATTTACACTTGAATCTACATAAAGATATTTAACAAAATAGCAATAAAAAATATATTGTGTTAGATTAATGATAATTACTTCTTATGAAATGAAGTAGCTTATTTTTAATCTATTGCATAAAACACTAAGTAATTATGATTAAACATTTAGCATTAGTAGGCCTACTAATATGCCTAAGTTATTCATTTTCATATGGACAAGTAGGTATAGGCACCAAATCACCTGTAGGCGCATTAGAAATTAATTCTACTAAGGGCGGATTTACCCCACCTCGTATGACCACCAATCAAAGAGATAATTTAGTTAATCAAATCCCAGTAGGGGCAGTAGCAGGTACCATCATCTACAATATTGATCATAATCGTTTTGAGTACTATGATGGTAGCAATTGGCAATCTTTAGGCACAAAGGATTCTAATTGGTTGCCGATTGAATTAAACGATCAAAATATGTTGATTGCCAAAAACGCAGCAATCAATGGAGATACGATACTCATTACACCATCAGGCTTAATGGGTCTTGGTCTAAGCAATCCTAAAGCTAAGTTGGATGTCAATGGTAATGTGCGTTTTGGACAATATGGAAATGGGAATCTAACTGGTAAGGCTACTTATTATTTAGGTGTTGATGAAGACGGAAATATTATAGAAATAACTCAACCATCCTGGCTTGATTTAGTTGATATTCCTGAAGCATTTAAAGATGGAGATCAAGTAGATGACGCAGATAACAATCCTGTAAACGAAACAAATCAGTCATTCAAAGTTATTGATGGGCAAATTCAAATCACAGATGCTAATGGTACTTTAGCCATAGAAATTAAGGATTTAGCTCCATTTTTATTAAGTGATCAAGAACGAACAGCACTAGATACTGATCCAACCAATGAATTGATTACAAATTTCACTATAGATAATAGAGCACTTATTATAAAGGAAGGCGGAAAAACTTCTTTGGTTAGAATTGCGAATATAGTTGATGCTCTAAATAATAATGGAGGATTGATTGTCGATGATGCGGATAATGACCCAACCAACGAGATTGAAACATGGTCAACCCTTCAAGGCATCCCAGCCGACATTGCAGACGGTGATCAAGTCGATGATGCGGATAATGACCCGACAA
>JAHDHV010000616.1 GCA_020631155.1 Bacteroidota bacterium
AAGCTTCCGCGAATAATACCAAAAGGCTCATCTGTAACATGAAAAACCTCATTCTCATTTTTCAACTGAAAAGGCGACAAATTCACCAGCATATGATGTTTATTCGGCATATCCAAATCAATCCCGTCAATATGCGAACTAGCCGACAAAGCAGCCTGCCCCATTGCATACAAAGTGTGCTGCACTGATAGGCTATCGTGTTCTGCAAAAGTCGCTAAAATCGCTTTTTCAATAGCTTTACGCTCTTTCAAAAAATCTATGTGTTCAGCACTGTTATACTTCCAGTTAGTGGTCAAATTTGTGGCAAATACCCGATCTGCCGTATCCTTTAAGGTCGTATAATCATCTCGCCGAAAATTGGAAAACCCCGACTTAGTAGACTTCAAAATCATGCAATTTTGTATGCCCGAAACAATATTTACAGCCGTTTTATTACGTTCTACCTGCGTTGTCCATTGCTCGCTACCTGCCCGTTTAAAAGCATATGGATGCGGTTTTTCATCAATCGGAATTGGCTGCCATAAAAATTGCTCAATATTAATAGTCACTTTATCAAAATGCTCATTATTGCTGATAAAATGCTCACTCAACGCCAAAGCAAAGGATTCGATGCTGTCTAAAGGATGATTTTTTGCAAAAATATAAACAGTATTTTTTTGTGTATCTGTCGGTAAAACCAAGGTGTTATCCCCTAAACGATGGGCTACCTCAAAATTTCCCTCACAAATTACCTGCACACTTAATTCAAGCATTTCATGTCGGTCGGCATGTCGAATCACTTTAGATAATCGGACAGCACCTTTTCCATAACTGCTACTTTTTAATTTCATTTTATGCTAATTTTTTAATAAAAAAACAAGAAACAACTAAAACTCCTAGTTTTGATGTGTTTATTCTACGCAAATGTAAGACTTTATTCAGTAATTCAGCAAATCCGAAACCTTATGTCTCACATGTCACTCTCCTGTTTCTCGTCTAATATCTTGTGTCTAATTTGGGGCTTCCCCCTCTGTTTCGCAAAAGTCGCTGACGCTCCTAATGCTCAATCATCGGGGTCGGGCTGCCCGTTGCAATTCACCTTGCCAAAAGGCTGTTCGGCTAAAATACAAAAAGGAGCTTCCTGTGGTCGCTCTTTTTGTATAAGCCTCTCTAGCTTTTGGCTACGGCTCATTTTCACTCGCATCCCTAAGCCAGCGCGAATTTTAATAAACACTCCTATTCTAAACAAATGTAAGACTTTATTTTGCTTTGATAAATTGTTGCTTATTTTTGCTAAATAATTTACAAAACTAATGGACGATGGTAAGTTTCAAATAGCATGTTTTTTAACTAAGTCCAAAAGTCCAAAAATCTCCTATCTCAAGTCTAATGTCTCCAGTCTCAATAAAAAAAAGCAAATGGATTTAGCAATACACAGTCAGCGCGTTATCACTCCAGAAGGCATCACAAATGCAACTATAGGCATAGAAAACGGAAAAATTGTTCAAATAGAAAAAGGCTTAGTAAAGCCCGAAAATGGAGCTTTCACCTCTGTAGGCAATGCCGTATTGATGCCGGGAATAGTAGATGCACATGTTCACATCAACGAACCGGGGCGCACGGATTGGGAAGGCTTTGACACCGCAACGCGCGCAGCAGCTTTTGGCGGTATTACCAGCGTAGTGGATATGCCCCTCAACTCCAGCCCTGTAACAACCAATGTGGATGCATTAACCGAAAAAATAGCAGCAGCAAAAGGGCAATTACACATTAATTGTGGTTTCTGGGGGGGATTGGTGCCTTACAGTTTATACGAATTAGAACCCCTGCTCAATTCGGGTGTTTTGGGCATCAAAGTTTTTCTCACCCACTCAGGCATTGATGAATTTCCGAATGTAACAGAAGACGATTTATTTCGCGCTTTGCCATTATTGGCACAATATCAATTGCCTTTATTAGCACATTGCGAGCTAGATAGTTCACATGAAAATGAATATTTACTAAAGGAAAATCCAAAGAGTTATGCAGCTTATCTGGCTTCTCGCCCGAAATCTTGGGAAAATGAAGCAGTACGTTTAATGTTGGATTTATGCCGTCAATTTTACTGCCCTACACATATCGTTCACCTTGTTAGTACGGAAGCATTAGCAGCTATTCAACAAGCAAAAAAGGAAGAATTGCCAGTAACTGTAGAGACCTGTCCGCACTATTTATATTTTGCTTCGGAAGCGATAAAAGACGGTCAAACGGCTTATAAATGCGCGCCACCGATTCGCGAAAAAGCCAATCAAACCGCCCTTTGGCAAGCCCTCAAAGATGGAGATATTGATTTTATTGCCTCTGATCATTCGCCTGCACCACCCGATATAAAAGGCTTAGAATCAGGCAATTTTGAAACCGCATGGGGTGGAATAGCTGGTCTACAATTTACCCTTCCCGCCACATGGACGGCAGCCCAACAACAAGGCTGTTCCCTTGAGCAATTAGCGCAATGGCTCTGCGCTCGACCTGCGGAGTTCATCGGTTGGGGGCAGCAAAAAGGGAAAATTGCCATCGGCTACGATGCAGATTTGGTGGTTTGGCAGCCAGAAGCAGCATTTACCGTTACCGAAAAGATGATTCAACATAAACACAAAATTACGCCTTATTTGGGGGAAAAATTATATGGTAAGGTGGAACAAACGTATTTAGCAGGGCAAAAAATTATGGAAAACGGGCAATTACTACAGAAAAATAAAGGGAGGTTGTTGTTG
>JAHDHV010000617.1 GCA_020631155.1 Bacteroidota bacterium
AACCGGGACACCAGCGCACATCTTGATCAGTCGCAAAGTCTTTGGCTTTCAATGGCTTACCGTTGGTATTGATGCTAGTCGTTGACATTGTTTTTTATTTTTTGGGGAGATATGATTATTGATTTCTTAAATGAATTGATTATGGCATATTAAATTTTTTAAATATTATTTGGGGCAGTCCCCTCTGTTTCGCAAAAGTCGCTGACGCTCCTAATGCTCAATCATCGGGGTCGGGCTGTCCCGTTGCAATTCGCCTTTGCCAAAACGCTGTTCGCTCTAAGCCTCGCTGATAGCTCTCTACGTTCCGCCCTCGCTCGACGTAGCGACAAGGCATGCCTTGTCGCTACTAGCGTTTGGCTGTGGCTCATTTCCACTTGCATCCCTCTGCCAAGCCAACATCTAAATAATACCTCATTGTCAAATCAATCATTTGGAACGAGTAATTTCTAATTCGTAATTAAAAAAACTAATTCGTAATTAATCTCTTGATTACTGCAATCATTTCTGCTTTCGTGATGGGTGTTCCTTGAATTTTGTTAAATTGTTGAACAGGAATTAAATAATGATCGCGGATGATTCGACACAGTTGGCCGTTGTTGATTTCGGGAATCAATATTTGCTCGTATTGTTGTAAAAGTTCGCCTAAATTTTTGGGAAATGGACGTAGGTAACGTAAATGAGCATGAGCAACGGAATAGCCTTCTATCAACAAATCACGCACTGCCGCCTTTATTGCGCCATAAGTAGAACCCCAACCCAATACTAATAAATCGCCTTTTTCGGGGCCATTATCAATCTCTTGTAATGGAATAAAATCAGCGATTTTCTCCACCTTTGCCTCCCGAATTTTAACCATATACTCATGGTTCGCAGGATCGTAAGACACATTACCCGTGCCGTCTTGTTTTTCCAAGCCACCCAAGCGATGCGTTAAAGTAGGCGTACCTGGTAAAGCCCATTCTCGCACCAATCGCTCATCGCGTAGATACGGTAAAAATTCTTCTTCCCCTTCCAATGGTTTTTTGAAACTTACCTTAATCGGCGCAATATCTTCTGCCTTTGGAAACTTCCACGGCTCTGCCCCATTTGCAATATAACCATCACTCAAAAACAAAACGGGAGTCATATGCTCTAAGGTAATCCGACAAGCTTCTATCGCTGCCTCAAAACAATCGGAAGGTGATTTTGCTGCTACCACAGGCATCGGACATTCGCCATTTCGCCCATAAAGCGACATCAATAAATCGGACTGCTCCGTTTTGGTGGGTAATCCTGTAGATGGACCTCCTCGCTGAATATTACAAACGAGCATCGGCAATTCCAACATCACCGCTAAACCGACCGCCTCACCTTTTAGGGCTAAACCCGGCCCTGATGTTCCTGTAATTGCTAAATTTCCACCATAAGCAGCACCAACAGCAGCACAAGCCGCCGCAATTTCGTCCTCCGCTTGAAAGGTTTTAATCCCAAAGTTTTTGTGTTTGGACAAACCATGCAAAATATCGGAAGCAGGCGTAATCGGATAACTGGCGTAGACCAAAGGCAAATTGGCTTTTTGCGCCGCCGTAATCAACCCAATCACTGTTGCTTGATTACCCATAATGCTGCGGTAAGTTCCAGCTTCTAATTCGGCGGGTTTCACCTCGTAGCGAGTCGTGAAGGTTTCGGTTGTTTCACCAAAATGATAGCCTGCCTTTAGCGTTTTGACATTCGCATCCAGAATATCGGGTTTGCTTTTAAATTTACTTTCCAAAAATTGTAGAGTGCTATCCATCTTGCGATTGTACATCCAATATAGAAAGCCAAGCACAAACATATTTTTGGAACGGTCTTTTTGTTTTGTTCCTAAAGGCGAATCTTTTAGACAGGTTCGAGTTAATTTTGTAATGTCTATTTCATAAACTCTATATCCTTCTAAGGAATTGTTTGTCAAAGGATTATCGCCATCTTCAAATTTAGCCAAACGCAAATTTTTACGGTCAAAACCCGAAATATTGGCAATGATGGTACCGCCTTTTTTAAGGCTCCGAAGGTTAGATTTAAGTGCTGCCGCATTCATAGCCACCAATACATCATACTCATCACCGGGCGTATAGATGGCGGTACTGCTAAAATGCAATTGGAAGCCTGAAACGCCTGCTAATGTGCCTTGTGGGGCGCGTATTTCGGCAGGAAAATCGGGGAAGGTTGCAATATCGTTGCCGACCAATGCGGTATTGGTGGTAAATTGGCTGCCTGTTAATTGCATTCCATCACCAGAGTCGCCTGCAAATTTGATGGTAATTTCTTTTTTTATTTCCGTTACTTTGCTCATGCTTGAAATCTTTAGACATAAGGTGTGTTTCCTTATTTGTCCTAAAACTATGGTTTTAAGCTTGCTTTTTGGATTTTTAGACTTTTAGATATCAGAAATTAGTAATGATAAATTACTGCTAAAGTTCTCTAATGGATCATTGTCAAGTAGATAAAAAGTTGTACAAAGGTACGCATTAATTCGATTTTTTATTTAGATTTTGTCTAAATAAGTAATTTTTTATCGAAAAAGAATCTTGTCAATGAAATATTGAAATTTTCTTTAAAAGGGTACACAAATTAAGCAAGAAGTTTTTTTGGGTGTTAACTTGCTTTGTTTAGGGGTAAATAGGTTTAAATATTGCTGAATCCCTCGCCGAAAATATCGTCTGTAATCCCATGATTGCCTTCGGCGACTT
>JAHDHV010000618.1 GCA_020631155.1 Bacteroidota bacterium
AAGATCAAGGCAAATAGCTATTATATGAAATCCCTCTTTTTCTGACACACTCAATATTTATAAGAACTTTAACAGCTAAAGCTGTCGTTACACAACTCACTTAAAAATAATTGCTATCAATTAATTTGCCCTCTAAAGTATTTGAAATATACCAAATAATAAGCATAAAAATAAAATAAGAAAGGGCATCTTTGAATATTGTCAAAGATGCCCTTATTATTGTAGGCTTGCTGATTACTTTTACTTCAATAAATAACGAGTAAGTGCCAAGCACTATTTAATTATGCACAGTTTTGCGCTAAAGTATTAGAAATGAGCAGCTTAGTCTTTTACTATTTTAACATTAATTTTGTCTAGGTACTTATTTAGCACACTACCAACACAAAACACACCCCTACAAAGTTAATTTATCATCATCTGCGGCGGGGTCTGTGGAGCGAGAAATGGATTCGCGCATTTGAGTATCTGCTTTAATATTTCGATACTGGTAGTAATCCATTACCCCCATATTACCTGTTCGGAAAGCTTCGGCAATAGCCAGTGGAATTTCTGCTTCGGCTTGTATCACATTCGCGCGTGCTTCTTCGGCTTTTGCTTTCATTTCCTGCTCATTTGCAATCGCCATTGCTCGGCGTTTTTCCGCCATTGCTTGAGCAATATTTTTATCGGCATTTGCCTGGTCAATTTGTAACTCCGCACCAATATTTTTCCCAACATCTACATCCGCAATATCAATAGATAAAATTTCAAAGGCGGTACCAGCATCCAAACCTTTTGCCAGTACTAGTTTAGAAATTGTATCAGGGTTTTCGAGTACCTTTTTATGGCTTTCCGCCGAACCGATGGAGGTTACAATCCCCTCACCTACCCTTGCAATAATGGTATCTTCACCAGCACCACCGACCAACTGTTTGATGTTGGCGCGCACCGTTACCCTTGCGCGAGCAATTAGTTGAATACCATCTTTTGCCATTGCTGCCACAGGAGGCGTATTGATAACTCGCGGATTTACCGACACCTGCACCGCATCAAATACATCACGACCTGCTAAATCAATGGCAGTAGCAGATTTAAAATCAAGGTCAATATTGGCTTTATCGGCAGAAATCAGGGCATTGACCACCGAATTGACTCGCCCCCCTGCAAGGTAATGTGCTTCGAGCTGATCGCGTGATAGAGATAAACCAGCTTTAGTCGCATTAATTAAGGCGTTGACAATAATGGAAGGCGGTACTTTACGAATCCGCATTAGTACCAATTGTATTAAGGAAATTCTGACCCCTGAAAATACGGCTGATAACCATAATCCAATGGGTACGTAATAGAAGAAAACAAATAAGAAAACAATAGTTCCTACAAACATTAAAATATAAAGTTCCATAGGTGATTTTTAGTTTATATATTTATATTTAAGTTAAAAATTAATTTAATAGGTAATGTTTTGTAGAAAAATAATATGTTATTTCTCTACAAAAATAGATACAATACACAGCTACTAGGTAGTCCGTCTACTTTTGGCTAAATCAATAGCAGTTGCTGTTTTAAAATCAAGGTCCATATTGGCTTTATGGGCAGCAATTAGCGCATTAACCACTGTATTGACATTGCCTCCAGCCAGATGATGGGTTTCTAATTCATCGCAAGATAGGTGCAAACCTGCTTTTGTAGCTCGTACTAAAGCATTGACAATCAAGGCTTGTGGCACTTTGCGTATTCGCATCAAAGCCAATTGAACTGGAGATACCCAAACTCCTGATGCAAGGGCGGACAGCCATAAACCGATTGGAAAAAAATGTTGTATGCCGCCTATCAATAAAAAAAGGAAAAAACCTGTTATTAGGTATAGGATCATATTAATTCAACGATGTTTTTTTAACCAAAATACGATTGCCGTCCATTTTTACGACAATGATTTCACTGTCATCGCCAATAAAATCGCCTGTTGAACGCACTTCATAGACTTGTCCGTTGATAGTTGCCTTGCCAAGTGGTCGAATATCACCAAAAGCAATACCTGTATCCCCTACTTTAACCGCCTGATTCTCGGTATGTTCATTTACCCGACTTGTTAAAGTATAGTCAAGTGCCATATGTTCGGCGGTTTTGTAACTTGCCATAAAAGCAGCTACCATTGCTACCCCTGCAATCAACAACGTCAGATGTCCTTCCATCATGCCCAATTCAACATAGCTTTTGTACACCCCTACAACCACAATGATGGTTCCTAGTACTCCTGCAACGGTGATGCCCGGTAGAATAAATACCTCAAACATAATCAATAGCAAGCCTATTGTAATCATTGCCGCAATGGTAATCCAACTCATAGTGGTGTATTTTGTAGTGTTGTTATTGGAAAATGATTGAGTAGATATGAGATAGGATATTTAAGATAAAAATTTTGTTATCAAACTTTTACACATCCTATTTTTCATCTAACAAATCAATTGTTTATTTTTATTTAAAATTAACAATAAGTAGTATAAATCACATCATAAATCATCATTTTTTTCTCTTAAAAGAATTAAACTTTAAAAATGCTAGAGTGCTGTTATATTTTTTGTAAAATTTTTTATTTTTTGCACAATAGTTCATAAATCAATACTTAATACAACTATAACATCAATTGTATGAAAATAAGTTTCATTATCATAGGAAAAACAAGCGAAAATTATTTAAAGGAAGGTATTCAAGTTTATAAAAA
>JAHDHV010000619.1 GCA_020631155.1 Bacteroidota bacterium
AATAAGCCCATTTTATTAGATGATACTTGTTATTTTTTAAGTTTTGACGAACTCAGCACCGCTTTATTTACCTACTTGCTACTGACACATCCCATTACAAAAGCGTTTTTACAATCTATCATTTTCCTAGATAGCAAGCGAGTATACACCAAAGATTTACTAATGCGAATTGATCTCAAAGCACTTACTCAACAACTATCTTTTGAAGAATTATTGCTTCATACGGAAGCACTAGAAGAATCGCTTAAACAATTGATTACTAAAGGTAATTGGGAACAATATTTAAACATGTTAAATCCTCAAAATATATCGAATCAACAACTTAAATTATCCTTTTAATATTTCTTTGAAACAACAACTACACACAAAATAAAAAACACTTTCCACTTCCCTAAACCACTGATTATCCTACCTTTAAAACAAAGCCATACACAAAAAATGCTGCTTAGTGACTGTCTTATATGTTTAAAATATTGCTCGAAATTGTAAAACTCTCTTTTTCCAACTATTTTTGTCTGAAAATAGGCACTTACTCCTTCCTTTTTTTGAATAAAAAAACAAAAAGGCTTAATTTAACTGCCTCTTAGCTTTTTGGCTTTTAGAAAGTTAGATAGCAGAGATTAGAAGTTAGGAATCAAAGTTAACAAACGGGCTTGTTCAGTGGACGCATATTGACATGGAAATAAACACCCTACACATTTAAAAACAGTTTCAATTAATCATCTGCAAATCAAGCACCAAGCAAAGCACAAAAATAATTATGTATTTTTTTTTAAAAAAAACATATCTAAATTCTAATCTCTAATAGCTAATTTCTAACAGTTCATCAAACAAAAAAATAATCAATTATGAATAAAATAGTGGCTAATGCCGATGCTGCCATACAGGATATACAAGATAATATGACGCTGATGTTGGGGGGCTTTGGCTTGTGTGGTATTCCTGAAAATTGTATTGCTGCGTTGGTGAAAAAAGGGGTCAAGGGTTTGACTTGTATTTCCAATAATGCAGGGGTAGATGATTTTGGTTTGGGCTTGCTTTTGCAAACACGACAAATTAAAAAAATGATTTCATCATATGTGGGTGAAAATGCAGAGTTTGAGCGACAAGTTTTGGCTGGCGAACTGGAAGTAGAGTTAAATCCACAGGGGACACTTGCCGAGCGGATTCGCGCTGGTGGAGCTGGTATTCCAGCGTTTTATACTGCAACAGGCTATGGCACCGAAGTTGCAGAAGGCAAAGAAACACGCGCTTTCAACGGTCGTCAGTATGTGCTAGAACATGCTTTACACGCCGATTTTGCTATTGTCAAAGCATGGAAAGGCGACCATCATGGCAACCTTATTTTCAAAGCTACCGCCCGAAATTTTAACCCAATGATGGCGATGGCTGGCAAAATTACCATTGCAGAAGTAGAAGAATTGGTTGCTCCCGGTGAATTAGACGCTAATCAAATTCATATCCCCGGCATCTTTATACAGCGTATTTTTCAAGGAACAGACTACGAAAAACGCATCGAACAACGGACAGTACGATCATGAAAAAATTGTTGAACTAGTAAAAACGTAAAATTTTGCGTCTCAGTAAGATTTTACGTCTCCAATAGCAATTCATTAATTCAATTCGTAATTAATTTAAAAAATGGCACTAGATAAAAAAGGCATTGCCCAGCGCATTGCAAAAGAATTAAAAAATGGCTACTATGTTAATTTAGGCATCGGGATTCCTACCCTTGTAGCCAACTATATTCCCGAAGGTATGACCATCATTTTGCAATCTGAAAATGGTCTATTGGGCATGGGTCCGTTCCCAACAGAGGACGAGGTAGACGCTGATTTGATTAATGCTGGTAAACAAACAGTAACTACCCTACCTGGTAGTAGTTTCTTTGATTCTTCTACAAGTTTTGCCATGATTCGCGGCGGTCATGTCAATTTAACAGTACTTGGCGCGATGGAGGTATCGGAAAATGGCGACATTGCAAACTGGAAAATTCCGGGCAAAATGGTTAAAGGTATGGGCGGCGCAATGGACTTGGTGGCAGGTGCCGACAATATCATCGTGGCGATGCGGCACACCAATAAATACGGAGCTTCCAAATTGCTGCCTAAGTGTAGCCTGCCTTTGACGGGCGTTGGCTGTGTGAAACGAATCGTTACCGATTTAGCGGTTTTGGATGTTACAGCCAATGGATTTAAACTCATAGAGCGCGCTCCGAATGTGTCTGTTGCCGAAATTCAGGAAAAAACGGCAGGCAAATTGATTGTTGAAGGGGAAATTCCGGAGATGGAAATTTGAGATGGGGGACATTAGATATTAGACAAGAGACTTTTTTCAAAAACAATCATAAATATTTATTTTAAAAAGACTTGTACATTTTTTTATTTATTTAATGAAAACATCAGTCCCTTATTATATCCCTATTTTTCTGCTTATTTTAGCGATTTTTTCTTGTCAAAAAGAAAGTGAAGAACACATTTCTTGTAAAACACAAACAATTACAGAATTTTACGCAGATACAAGCAATGCCGTCATTCCTTTGGCAAGCGAAAATACTTGGGTTTATGTGGATTCTATATGGAGTTTGGAAAATCCAGACAGTTTTTTGGTGAAAACAACCGAGCTGTTTATTGAAGAAGTACGCTATTTTGATGGTGCTTATACCTTTGATTTTAATCAAAT
>JAHDHV010000091.1 GCA_020631155.1 Bacteroidota bacterium
ATTTCTAACAGCTAAATATCTTAGAGTTTGGAAAGTTGCAAAGTTATAAGGTTTTAAAGTTTTTTATTTTTAAAATAAATTTTAAAAACAAGACCTATTGTTTTGTTAATTAAAGGTATACAAATTTTAATTAAATTGTTGTTATTTTAGTCAATAAAATAAAAGGCGAAAACCTAACTTAGCTCCAAACTCTAAAATATCTAAAAGTCTAAATAGCCAAAAAGCAATGTTTACTTATCTTTTTCCTCCACATCAAGCCCATTAGAGGCTTCTTTAGGCATATCTAAAGGAGTATTTTCATTAGCCGTTAATGCCGTTTCTTGTGTAATTTTTGTGTTATCTGTATTATTATTTGATGCTTCAACGGGATTTGTTGTTTCAGTAGCGATTGCTTCATCATTATTAGACTTTTTAGAACCATCTAAATCGTCTAAATCGCCATTGAGGAAGAAGCTACGCTGGAACAAAATGATGGATAAAACGCCTAGTGTGATGGCGGTATCAGCGATATTGAATACAGGGCGGAAAAAGATGAAGTAGTCGCCTCCCCATAAAGGTACCCATTGCGGCAGAAAACCTTCATAGACGGGAAAATACAGCATATCTACGACTTTGCCATGTAGGAGACCTGCATAACCGCCACTTTCAGGCATAAATTGTGCGACTTGACCTAAACTATCGGAAAAAATTAATCCGTAGATAACACTGTCAATGATATTGCCAACCGCACCAGAAAAAATCAAAGCCACGCTAATTAAAAAGCCAATAGGTGCTTTTTTACTGATTAATAATTTGAGAAAATAACCGATAAATAAAACCGCAACAATTCGGAATAGACTTAGTGCCAATTTTCCATAAGCCCCCCCTAATTCTAAGCCAAAAGCCATTCCTTCATTTTCTACAAAGTGAATCTTAAACCAGTCAAAAATCTTAAATTCTTCACCTATGATCATGCTTGTTTTGATCCAGAATTTCAGGGCTTGATCGGCTGTAAGCACAAACAATATGAGCAAAATTATTTTAGTACCTGTTTTCAATATATTGTTTTTTTATTGTATTTGAGATGTGAGACAGGAGATATGAGATTTCAGATATTGTATGTGAAATTTTGGACTTATAAATCTATTGAGCACAAATTTATTCTATACCAAAAACAGTTTAGAATCGTAATTTTTTATAGCCAAAGCCTATAAGGTTTGCTTCGGCTCAAGGTGGAACCTCGCCCCTGTAATCTAGCAGGTGTGAGGCTTTGCCTCGCTCCGAACTAAATTTGTAGCCTCTGGCTACACTGATAAAAACAAATAAAAAATTTAACAACTTTTGCTTTTATCCTGTTTTTGGTATAAAGTATTAACCTTCAGTTTTTTAATCAAACAAAGAATACTGTTTAATTACTGTTACTTAATTGTTGAAGTGCATATACACTACTCATTTAAGATGAAACAGGAAAGAAATTTACAACCCCCAAAATTTTACCAAACTACAAAAACTTGTAACTTGCTCAACCTTCCTACAAGCGTCTGCGGCTTTTATTAGAAGAACGATTCTTTTTGGCTTCTATGCTTAAGGTTGCGTGGGGTACAGCGCGTAGGCGCTCCTTAGAAATTAATTTGCTTGTGGAACGACAAATGCCGTAGGTTTGGTTCTCAATGCGAACCAAGGCGTTTTCCAAGTGCTGGATGTATTGGATTTGTCGAGAAGCCATCTGATTTAGGTACTCCTTTTCCAAAGTACTCGTTCCATCCTCTAACCCCGGCATTCGGTTGTCATTTTCTCTACCCAAATTTTTAATCTGTTCTTGTAAATAACCTAACTCTTTCCTGGAAGCCTCTAACTTCTTCGTAATCAATTCTTTGAACTCTGAAAGTTCCACTTCACTATATCTTGTTTTTTCTGTATTTTCCGCCATATTGAATTGTAGATTTTTGTTGCAAAGTTTAAACTAATTAGTCATAGAATGTTTGATAGCCTGATAACAGCAAAGGGAGTAATTGGTGTTAAACAATTAGACAAAATTAAATGATACTTCGACCTATTGTAAGTTGTTACTAGTTTCGTTCATTATTTTTTGTCTCCAATCTTATGTCTAATTGACTACTCCAATTTCAAGATTTACAGGAACCTCATTCACTTCAATAGTGGTGTATTCCGACAAGCAATCTGTTAGCGTCAATTCTTCCGCTAGTGTTTCTGTACAAATATAAGTCTGAAAATTGTGGATTGCTTGTTCGATGAAATCATTCTTTTCCACTTTCACATAAATGCGATCTGTAATATTGAATCCCTTCTCTTTGCGTAAGTTTTGCAAGCCTTTGACGAGCTCTCTTGCCAAGCCTTCATTTTTCAAAGCGGCTGTAATCGTAATATCTAACGCAACAGTTAAGCCATTCATGCTGTTTACCAACCATCCTTCTATATCTTCTGACGTAATTATGACCTCATCGGATGTCAAGCGGATGGATTCTCCTGTATTTTCTAATACCAAATCGTAGTGACCCTGTTCCTCAAGGCTGCGAATATCTTGCTGGGTGAATTTAGCCAATGCTTGATTGACTACCTTCATTTGCTTGCCCAACTTACGCCCTAATTTTCGGAAATCAGGCTTAATTTTTTTGGTGACAATACCGCTTGTATCGTTTACGTACTCAATGGTTTTAATGTTCGTTTCAGAAAGTACTAGATTTGCAATCTTTTCAACCTGAGCCTGTTGTGTAGGGTCATTAATAGGTATTAATATTTTTTGGAGAGGCTGACGTACTTTAATTTCTACTTTTTTTCGCAATGCCAATACCATAGAAGAAATATCTTGCGCCATTTGCATTCTTTCCTCTAAATCTTTATCAATCACTGCTTCCTCCACTTTTGGAAAGTCGCTTAAATGCACCGATGAGGCTTGATGTTGTTGCGTGACTTCATTTAAATTTTTGAATAAAAAATCACTAAAAAATGGCGCAATTGGCGACATCAATTGAGCGATGGTTTCCATACATTGATAAAGGGTTTGATAGGCTGCAATTTTATCGGCATTATATTCCCCTTTCCAGAAACGGCGGCGGCACAAACGCACATACCAATTACTCAAATGATCGGTTACAAATTCTTGGATGGCGCGCCCTGCTTTTGTAGGTTCATATTCGCCAAATAAGCGGTCTACTTCTTTGGTCAATGAGTTGAGCAAGGAAATAATCCAACGGTCAATTTCGGGACGCTCGGCAACAGGAATACGGGCTTCGCTATGGGCAAAACCATCTACATTAGCATATAAAGTGAAAAAGGAATAAGTGTTGAATAAAGTACCAAAAAATTTGCGCTGCACCTCTTTTACCCCTGCCAAATCAAAGCGTAAGTTGTCCCAAGGCTGTGAGTTCGTCATCATATACCAGCGATTCGCGTCTGCACCGTATTCGTTAATCGCATCAAACGGATTGACCACATTGCCCAGTCGCTTCGACATTTTAACGCCGTTTTTATCCAATAACAGACCTGTAGAAACCACATTTTTAAAGGCAACTGAATCAAATAACATCACTGCAATTGCGTGCAGGGTAAAAAACCAGCCTCGCGTTTGATCTACGCCCTCCGAAATAAAATCAGCAGGATAATTGGCTTCAAAAGTCGCTTTATTTCCAAACGGATAGTGCCATTGTGCATAAGGCATTGCACCAGAATCAAACCAAACGTCTATCAAATCTTTTTCCCGAAACATTTTTCTACCCAAAGGCGACACCAACACAATTTTATCAACATAAGGGCGGTGCAAATCAAAGTCATCGCCCAAATTTTCATCCATAAAACCAACATCAATAGCTTTGGCAATTTCCGCTTTCAACTCTGCCACCGAACCGATACACATTTCTTCACTGCCATCTTCAGTTCGCCAAATCGGTAAGGGTGTTCCCCAAAAACGAGAGCGTGACAAATTCCAATCCACCAAATTTTCCAGCCAATTGCCAAAACGCCCTTCACCTGTTGAAGTCGGTTTCCAGTTGATGGTTTTATTGAGTTCCACCATTCGCTCCTTATAAGCAGTCGTTTTTACAAACCAAGAATCTAATGGATAATAGATAACAGGTTTGTCGGTACGCCAACAGTGCGGATAGTTGTGGAGGTATTTTTTAACGGTAAATGCCTTATTTTCTTTTTTTAATTTGATAACAATATCCCGATCAACAGGGATGTATTCGTCTTTGGGTAAACTGTCGTAATTTTTAACGGGGCGATCCGCAAAATCTGTTACTTCTTTTACAAAACGTCCCTGTTTATTGACCAACGTCAAAGAACCTAAGCCATGAATTTTAGACATTCGCATATCATCCGCCCCGAAACTTGGCGCAATATGCACGATGCCTGTACCATCTGCTGTGGTCACGAAATCACCTGTAATTACCTTAAAAGCATCGCCATCTGTAGGTTGTACATAGGGTAGTAACTGCTCATAACGCACTCCAGATAGAGCACTCCCTTTATATTCTGCTACAATTTTATAGGGCAAATTTTTATCCCCTGCTTTATAATCATCTAGGGAAAGCTCGGCTGCCTTTGCTTTGAAATAACTACCTAATAATTCTTTGGCTAAAATGACAGAAACAGGCAAATGTGTATATGGATTAAACGTATCTACTTGTACATAGTCAATCTTTCCGCCTACGGCTAAAGCGGTATTAGAGGGAAGCGTCCACGGGGTTGTCGTCCAAGCTAGGAAAAACACCTCATCACGTGAACTTGCATCAAATAACTGTTGGGAATCCTCATTTTGTATGACCTTAAACTGTGCCGTTGCCGTCTGATCGCTCACTTCGCGGTAGCAGCCCGGTTGATTCAATTCGTGTGAACTCAGCCCTGTACCTGCTGCTGGTGAATAGGGTTGTATGGTATAGCCTTTGTAGAGCAAACCTTTGTTATACAACATTTTAAGCAATGCCCAAAGCGATTCTACATACTCATTTTCGTAGGTGATATAAGGGTTGCCCATATCTACCCAATAGCCCATTTTTTTGGTAATATCTCCCCAAGTATCAATATAGCGCATTGCTTCCTCTCGGCATTTGGCATTGTAATCTTCTACCGAAATGCTTTTGCCAATATCCTCTTTTGTAATGCCCAAGCGTTTTTCTACCCCCAATTCAATAGGTAACCCATGCGTATCCCAGCCTGCTTTGCGGTCTACTTGACAACCTTTGAGGGTTTGGTATCGGCAGAACAAGTCCTTTAGTGTGCGTGCTAAAACATGGTGAATACCGGGCATCCCGTTAACGGAAGGTGGGCCTTCATAGAAAACAAAGTTTTTAGCATCTTTACGAAGCTCAATGCTTTGCTCAAAAATCTGTTCTTTTTCCCAAAATGCACCTATTTCTTGTTCTATGCTCGGCAGGTGTAACTGCTTGACTTCCCGATATTTAGCGGTGTTCACTTCCACGACTTCAATTATTTGATATTTTTTTATAATTTATAGTTTGCAAAGATACAAAATTATTATAGAAAATAGTAGAAATGAGGTTATTTAGTGAATTTGTGGGAAGTAGGGAGGGGAAGTTGGAAATGGTAGGATGGAGGGAGTAAGGTACATGAAATTAGTAAAAATACTTTTTGATCAAAAACAGGATAAAAGCAGAAGTTGTTAAGTTGTTAACTTTTGTATTTATTATTAATAAGTGTAGCCAGAGGCTACGAATTTGCTTCAGCGCGAGGCAAAGCCGCACACCTGTATATATTACAGGGGCGAGGTTCCACCTCGCGCCGAACCAAACTCATAGGCTTCGTCTATAAAAAAAATACAATTCTAAGCTGTTTTTAATATATTCTTATTTTCAGAACTATCCCACAACAGGCATAGGCTTTTCTTGCTTTTGCAAATGTCTATCTAAAAAATCTTCCATTGCTTGGTAAAACTCAAATTTATTTTCTTGATTGTGGAAACCATGACCTTCATTATCTTTTACCAAATACTGAACGGCAACATCGCGTTTTTGCAAGGCTGCTACTATCTGGTCGGATTCACTCTTTTTGACTCTCGGATCCATTGCTCCTTGCGCTACAAATAAGGGAGCTTTGATTTGGTCAACATGGAAAACAGGGGAGGAGGCTTCTAAGAGTTCTTTATCTTTTTCAGGGTGACCAACCATTTCGTACATCATTTCGATATAAGGTTTCCAGTAGGGAGGGATACTGTCAAGGAAGGTAAATAGGTTGGAAACGCCGACATAATCAATGGCACAGGCATACAAGTCAGGGGTGAAGGTAACGCCTGCGAGGGTAGCATAACCGCCATAGCTGCCGCCATAAATAGCAATGCGCTCAGGGTCGGCAATGCCTTGTTTTATCAGCCATTGCACGCCGTCCGTAATGTCGTCTTGCATGGCGCGCCCCCATTGTTTGAAGCTACATTCCCAAAATTTGCGTCCATAACCCGTTGAGCCTCTGAAATTCATCTGTAAAACAGCATAGCCTCGATTGGCTAAAAATTGTACCTCTGGATTAAACATCCAAGTGTCGCGCGCCCAGGGGCCTCCATGCGGATTTACAACTACTGGCAAGTTTTTGGCTTCTACACCTTTAGGCAAAGTTAAGTAGCCTTGAATTTTCAAACCGTCTCGCGCTTCATAGGTGATCGGTTTCATTTCTGCTAATTCTGATTGATTAAGCCAAGGACTTACATCTGTCAGTTTGGTTAATGTGTCAGTTTTACTATCGTACAAATAGTAGCTACCCATAGAACGATCATTGATGGTGCGAACTAAAAAAATGTCCTCATTTTTATTGGAACTAGCGATGAATATTTCTAACTCTTTGCCCAATAATTCAACTAATCGCTCATACCTTTTTTGGCTAATTTCATCGAAAAAAGACAATTCAATTTTGTGGGTAGTATAGTGAACGCCGGTTAAAACTTTGCGTTTGCGAGAGTGAATAATACCTCCAACATCTACATCGGGATGACTAAATACTTCCTTAATTTCTTTATTGTTCACTATATCGTAAATAACAATGGCACTTTTGTCTCTACCTATATTTGAAACCGCATAAACATATTGATTATCAAAGGTAAACATAATAGGAGAAAGACTTTCTTTAAAGTTGGTTGTACAGATAACTTTAAAAGGTTGCCCTTCATTTTCCCGATATAAAATACTCGCATTAACGCCATCAGTAGCCGTTGCAGCCCGTATTTTGCCCTCATGATCGGTATGCCATGCAGAAATATTGCCCGGATTTTCAGCAACCATTATCATTTCGCCTGTTTCAATATTTAGGCGGTATACATCAAAAATTTGTGGGTTGCGCTTGTTCAGTTGAATCAATAATTCTGTTTCATTATCTTCTAATTCATCTACTATCATCACCTTAGCATCAGGAAAGGGTGTTAAATCCTTTACTTCCTTACCCTCAATATCAACAGAAAAAAGATGAAAATTTTCATCCCCCTTATTGTCTTTTGCATACAATAAACAATTGTCATTTGCCCAAAAATAACCAGCAATACTGCGGTCAGTTTCACGAGTGATGCACTTTGCTTTATCATCCCCTACTTTTTGAACGAAAATATTAAGCCGATTTTCGTAAGGAGCGAGGTAGGAAATATATGCCCCGTTTGGAGAAATTTTAAAGCCCGTTTTTTCGGGATTTTTGAAAAAATGTTGTAGCGGAATTTTAGGTGCAGAAGTGTTATTGTTCATGATGTTTTTATAGTTAGATTTTTAGAAGTTAGAAGTTAGAAGTTAGATTTTTAGCTTTTTAGCCTTTTGGATTTTATTACTAATCCACGAATCACGAATTTACTAATGCCAATTTTAATACTTCGGACATGTTTTTAAGGTAGTGGAATTGTAGGTTTTTGATGTAGTTTGGGTTGATTTCGTTGACATCTTTTTCGTTGGAGTGACAAAGGATAATTTCTTGAATACCAGCACGTTTGGCAGCCAATATTTTTTCCTTGATTCCACCTACAGGCAATACTTTTCCTCGTAAAGTAATTTCGCCTGTCATAGCTAAGTAGGGCTTTACTTTTTTTTGGGTAAATGCGGAAACGAGTGCAGTTAACATGGTGATGCCTGCCGAGGGACCATCTTTAGGAATTGCTCCTTCGGGAACATGTAAGTGAATATTTTGCTGCTCAAAAATGTCTGGTGATATGCTTAGAGATTCGGCATTTGCTTTGATAAAACTCAAAGCCGTTGTTGCCGATTCTTTCATAACATCGCCAAGATTTCCAGTAATGGTCATTTTGCCTTTGCCTTTGCTCAGGCTCGTTTCAATAAACAAAATATCGCCACCTGTTTGCGTCCAAGCCAAGCCAACAGCCACACCAGCAGGGCTGTCATTCTTATAAACGCTGCGATCAAAGTTTTTAAGCCCCAAAATACGGTCAATATCAGTCAATTTTAGGCGTGGATTATAGGCTTCTTCCATTGCCACCGATTTAGCCACCCAACGCATAACCGCAGCAATTTTGCGCTCTAAAGTACGTACTCCAGCCTCGCGCGTATGCTCAGAGATGATTTTTTCCAATACTTTAGGTGTTAGTTTTATTTGTTTAGCTTTTAAGCCATGCTCTTTTCGCTGTTTAGGAATGATGTATCGCTTGGCGATTTCTACTTTTTCTTCCAATGAATAGCCACTCAATCGAATGATTTCCATGCGGTCTTGTAGGGCGGGGTGTATGTTGTGTAAAGAGTTTGCCGTTGCCACAAACATTGTTTTAGACAGGTCGTAGTCTACATCTAAATAATTATCGTGGAAGGTGCTATTTTGTTCAGGATCAAGGACTTCGAGCAGGGCAGAAGAAGGATCGCCTCGAAAATCAGAGCCTACTTTATCAATTTCATCCAAAATAAAAACGGGATTAGAGGCTTTGGCGCGCCGTAGCGATTGAATGATGCGGCCGGGCATAGCTCCGATATAAGTTTTACGATGCCCTCTGATTTCTGCCTCATCACGTAGCCCCCCTAGCGACATGCGAATGTACTGCCGATTTAATGCCCTTGCAATAGAGCGTCCAAGTGAGGTTTTGCCTACTCCCGGAGGGCCTACAAAACACAAAATGGGCGATTTCATATCCCCTTTGAGTTTTAAAACGGCTAAATATTCTAAAATACGATCTTTTACTTTATCCAAGCCAAAATGGTCTTTGTCTAGTATTTTTTTAGCGAGTTTTAGGTCGAAATTGTCTTCTGTATATTCATTCCAAGGCAATTCTAAAATCAGCTCTAGGTAGTTGAGCGTAATGGAGTAATCCGCAACCATAGGATTGGTGCGCCGCAGTTTTTTTAATTCTTTATCAAAAACCTTTCGTGCTTCTACAGGCAATTGCTTTTGGTCTGCGCGTGCTTTGAGCTCATCAGCCTCCTTAGTGCCGCTATTATCACCTAGCTCCTCCTGAATGGTTTTCATTTGCTGATGCAAGAAATAATCGCGTTGTTGTTTTTCAATATCTGTGCGAACCTTAGACTGTATTTGATTTTTTAATTCTAATAGTTGAACTTCTTTGTTCAACATCTGTAAAACAATTTCTGCTCGTTTTTTTACATCATTGAGTTGTAGTAGCTGTTGTTTTTCTTTAATGGAAATATTGAGATTGGCAGAAATAAAGTGAATCAAAAATTCGGGGCTGTCAATATTTTTTAAGATGATGGAAGCCTCATCAGGAATATTGGGAGAAAGGTTGACAATTTGCTGGGCAATGTCTTTCATTGAAGAAATCAGGGCTTCAAATTCGTTATCTTCCTCTGCTAGTTCTTTTTCTTCGATAACAGAAATATTTGCCGAAATCATTGGGTCAAAAGTGATAAATTCTTTAACAGTAAAGCGGTCTTTTCCTTGAATGATAACCGTAGTACTGCCATCGGGCATTTTAAGCATTTTGACAATTCGTGCAACAGTGCCAGTTTCATGTAAGTCATTGGCCTCAGGCTCTTCAATATTGGGGTCGGTTTGGGTTAAAACACCTACATACTTATCTGTTTTATATGCTTCTTTTACTGCTTTAACCGATTTTTCGCGCCCCACTGTGATAGGCACAACAACACCCGGAAACAACACTGTATTGCGAAGTGGTAAAATAGGTAGTGGCTCAGTATAATTTCGTTTATCTGATTCTTCCTCAGTCACCTCTTCCATAGAAACGATGGGTAAAAATTCAATGTCTTCATCTAGCAGGGGAAAGGTATATTTATTGTTAAACATAGTTATGATGAGCCTCAACTTTTTGTTTTATAAGTAATGTTGAACTTAAAATTTTAGAAAAGACATAAGATTTAAGACATTAAGTACTACCCAATAATTAAACGGGACTCCTTGTTTGATTAAAATAATGAAAGTCAATACTTTGAAACAAAATTGTACACCATTAATTAGTGTTTGGTGCTTAGTTTATCTATCTTTTTTCTAAAAATAAAGCTCAACTTTTGTCGTATACCATATAACTAAGTAAAAATTACCTATAGTCAATATGGCAGTTTTTTTATTGTACAAATAGATGTGCCTCAATGCCAAGTTTTATGCCAAAAGGCCATCCGCCAATTTTTGCTTACTTTTACTAAAACGAGCAAAATGTATTTCTAAATATTTTAGCACACTAAAAAAATGACTAAACCAATTGATTTTGACTATTTAATAAACGTAAAATAGCTTAATGTAGTTCTATGAGATATTTACAAAAAAAAAGTGCTATTAGAAAAAGTCTAAAAAGCAGCTCTCTTTTACTGACAAAATGGCGTGAGCTAAGATAATATACAAGAAGTAGAAGGTAAAGGGCTGGAGATTTTTTAGCTATTTAGACTTTTGGCTTTTTAGCTATTTAGACTTTTGACTTTTTAGCTATTTAGACTTTTGGCTTTTTAGCTATTTAGACTTTTGGCTTTTTAGCTATTTAGACTTTTGGCTTTTTAGCTTTTAGAAATTAGAAATCCAAAATCCAAACCTTCTTGCAGGTATAAATTATTGATTATTAATTTTTTATAAAAACTGACGGCTAAAGCCGTCGTTACAGAAACCGCCTAAAAAGAAGACAGTCATCAGAAAAATTATTTGAATACGAATCCACGAATCACGAATCTACGACCTGTTAAAGTAGTACAGACTGTTTGGTTGAAAAGTATGGCATTTGAAACATGCTGTTGTCTTTACAGAAATCAGTTAAAAAGAAATCAAATGTAAAAAGCAAATAAGAAATGATGGTTTTATATGTTTAAAGGGCTACTGATATGGATTTAGATGAGCATTGATTAAAAAACTACCTATTTGTGTAGCATATTGTCGGCGGAGTTTTCTGTTTGGAGTGTCTGCTTTTAGGAGCCAATAATAGCGGCCTGTGGGCAAAATAGATAATTCTATGTCAAATGTTGCTGTATTTGCCTCAATATTTTTTTGTAAAATTTCTTCCTCATTATTCGTTTCAATAATCAGCAATAGTGGAATTTCAACGGCATTTTTAAGCTGAAAAGTCAATTGATTATCCTCGCAAGGATGTTCATGGGCAGGATGCAGTACTTCTATTTTTGGGTCAGCCCCAACATTTCGCAACACTAAATTTTCTTCATAGGCATTAGCGATTTTAAATGACTGTAGCAACTCTTCTAGCGTATAAGTGCGTTGATAAGTTGCTTTGATGGATGCAATTCGCTCTTGTGCGGCTTCCTCAAACAAATCCTCTTCCAATCGTTCGGCAAGTTCCTGAGCTTTCGCCAAGCCCTGCCTAGAAAACTCCTGCTGCCCCATGTATTTAGAAGCTTGTCGAATCATTTTTTCCATAAACACCTCTTCCCTAAAAGCGGTATCTTTTTGTAATCGCTCCTGAAAAGCAGTCAATTGCTCGCCCTGTAATTGATGGGATAGATATTGAGTGATTTGCGTATATTCTTTTTCTGTAAGCATAGCGGTTAGGGATTAGAAGTTAGAGATTAGAAGTTGCTCATTTTTTTACTTTTCATGTTTTGTTTATAGTCCTACAAAACGTTTTATCAAAGGTTCGTCTTGTAAAGTAGTAGTGTATAATAATCGCAATTGCGTTTTTAACTGCTGTCTGCATTTTCGGAGTCTTTGACGAGAAGCAGTCACTTCAATATTCAGTAATTTGGCTATTTCTTTATGTGATTTATCCTCATTACCAAAGAGTTTGAATAATTGTTGACAATTTTTAGAAAGTTGTTGAATGGCTTTTATGGTTAAATCCAATGTCTGTTTTACCTGCAATTGATACTCATTATCCTCGCTAGAGGGCAATACATCAAAAACGGATAGGGAGCCACCTTTATCCGTTGAATCGCTGGATACAGTAGCAGAAACCTCTTTTCTTTTTTGCCGTTTTTGGGCGGTTATCATATCTAGCCATGTAAATTTACAAATGCCAAATAGATAGTTTTTAGCACTGCCTTTAATGTGTAAATTTGGTTGTTTCAAGCAGTTTTGTCGAAATTTTTCAAAGGCAGCCCAAAGCACTTCTTTAGCTTGTGCTTCTGTTCCTGAGCGACTTAGTACATAAGATAATACACTGGGATACAGTACTTTATAACAGTTCAATATGGTTGGGGTATGACCTGATAAAAAGCCTTGAATAATGTGTGTATTATTGAGGGTAGTTGATGGTTGAGGCATAGGTGAAAATGTTGAGTTAGCGAATTTTTAAGTGTCAAGCACTACTTAATTGTACACAACTTTGTGCTAAAGTATTAGAAATGAGCAGTTTAGCCTTTTACTATTGCAATATTAATTTTGTCTAGGTACTTATTATAGAATACATTCCACTCTTGACAGTAGATTCGTGATTAGGTGTTTTTTTGATGGAAGCACTCTTCTTTAATATACCAAAAACAGGATAAAAGCAAGAGTGGTTAAATTTTTTATTTGTTTTTATCAGTGTAGCCAAAGGCTACGAATTTAGCTCGGCGCGAGGCAGAGCCTCACACCTGTTAACTTATAGGGGCGAGGTTCCACCTTGCGCCGAACCAAACCTGTAGGCTCTGCCTGTAAAAAAATACGATTCTAAGCTGTTTTTAGTATAATTTCTGTAACGATGGCTTTAGTCATCATAATATTATAAAAATCAAAAGATTGGAGCCATTAGGGAAATTAAAAAGTGATTTATTTTAACTAACTTCTGATCGCTAATTTCTAACAGCTAAAAATCTAAAAATCTAAAAGTCTTAGAGTTTGGAGCTAAGTTAGGTTTTCGCCTTTTATTTTATTGATTAAAATAACAACAATTTAATTAAAATTTGTATGCCTTTAATTAACAAAACAATAGGTCTTGTTTTTAAAATTTATTTTAAAAATAAAAAACTTTAAAACCTTATAACTTTGCAACTTTCCAAACTCTAAAAAAGTCTAAAAAGCCAAAAAGCCAAAAAGCAATTTTACCATTAAAGTATTAGGAGTAATATCAAAAGTATTCCTACTTTACCATTGCCAAGTTATAATTGCACATCTCATATTACATAATAAAAAAATAAGTTTGCCAAAATGTTTAACCACACACTGCTCTTTTAATGTTTCGTTGTTTTATAGTCTGATTTTTAAAAGAGTAAGTGAGCTAATTGATGGATTTTTTGATATAGTACAGCCTTTTTGCCCTGCTAATTTAAGTCTATGTAGGCAACTACAATTTACCCTCTGCTCCATATTTTTCCATAATACATTCACAAGCTGCTGCCAACATTTGATAGACTTGCTCAAAGCCATCATCATTCCAATAAGGATCGGGAACAGTGCGATTTTGGCGTGGGTAAAGTTCGTTTAGTATTAGTTCAACTTTTGCCCTATCCGTTTCCGAACGGGCTAAACGCATGACATTCTGATAGTTAGAAGCATCCATCACATAGATTTTATCAAAATGATCGAAATCTGTTACCTTAAACTGCCGAGCGCGCTGCTCACTGATGTCTAAACCATATTTGCGCGCCCTTTCAATGGAGCGTTCATCAGGTGGCAACCCAATATGCCATGTACCCGTACCCGCCGAATCAACCGTCCAATCTAAATTTTTTTCTTTAGCTTTATGTTGTAAAATGCCTTCCGCTAGTGGCGAACGACAAATATTACCTAAACAAACCATTAAAATTTTCATGTGGTTATTTTTTTTAGATTTAAGAAATAAGATGTAAGACTTTTTTTAAAAAATACAACTAATTGATTATCAATATTTAATAAAGTGCATTTTGTTTGTAGCCTACAATATACTTTAGTAAGTAAAAAATATATCATCTTGCATCTTAAATCTCACATCTTATATCTCACTTACATTTTTACAATTCTTTTTACTAAAACTTTATTTTTTAACCGAATACTTAATAAGTAAATGCCTTTTTCTAAAAAATGAGCATCCAAAAATTGATTTGTTACATTCCATTCTTTTGATAACAACAATTGTCCCTTGACATTGTGCAATTGTATCCAAACATTTTGTTGTGTTAATGGCGGTATGTCCACATAAATTTCATCAATAACAGGATTTGGATAGACATGTATATCGGCTATTTTGCTAGGCATTTGCACACTTGTAGGATAGACCACAAATACACGCCGAACAGTCGGGCAGCCCGCTGCATCGGTGACTGTCACAAAGTATTCACCGGGCAAAGTCGCTTGTATACTCGCCGTAGTTTCGCCTGTAGACCATTCATAAGTCGCTCCAGTATTGCCTGCATCAAGAGTAGCGTTTACTACTCCACTAATATAGGCGGTATCTGGCAAATTGACCATAGGACCATTGCAAAATTCATTTATATCTGTAATCAATCCCAAGGTATTATTAAATTCACATGTTTCCGCCTGCTCCAAATCTGAATCCACAAATAAAATGAGGGAGTTAAAACCGTTTGCACCTTCAATATCATTTGGCACCAATAAGCGCACCGTATCCTCATAGTTAGGCATCGGAATCCGCTGTGTAGCAACAATACGTGTTCCCAAAGTATCAGGCAAAAAGCGCGTAACATTCACACTAATCGAATCGTCTGTTACTTTTCCTAAATTATTGATAATCAAATCAATGGCTATGTTTTCTACCTGCCCCCCAATTAGTATTGGATTACCTGACAAGGGAATATTAGTAGCTGCATCATAAAATAAAGGTTCTTCTTTGATTAAAAATTCTGCTTCTGTTCCAACATGAAAAGGCAAAGCTGGATCGCCAATTAAAGTAAAGGACTGACAAGCTAGTTGTACGGCTTTTTGTGCGTCTGTACTTGGGTTATTAGGGGCTATTTCGTTAATGGTTTGTTGTAAGTGAGTACCTAATGCCTCGTCATACTGTTCTGTCCCTGCCTTTGTGAAAAAACGATCTAGATAAGTATTGGCTGCTGCTGGAAAATAGGTATTAGCGTGGTCTACACAAGCAATAGCTCCCTTTTGTTGTGCTAAAACATATTGGCTTAATAGCGCATCGTGCTTAAAATCGTGGATACGAGCCGCCGAATCTGCACTTGACACAATGACAGGATAGCGGTTGGCATTACTCCAATTGGCTGTTTCTCCAAGATTAAAGAGCCAATTGCCATTTTCCTGAGCATTACCCATATGCACAATTAACCCTAAACCTTTATTGAGTTGTTCTCGCAATACTGGAAAAGGTGGTGTATTTACGGTATCAATTTTATTAAAATTTGCTACTGCTTGACTGCCCCATGCACTTTGTTTTAATTGATTCTTATAATTATTAATGTAATTTTTTATTGGGGAAATACTGGTATTATCACTGCCCTGCGCTAAAGTCAACAATTGTTTCTTCCAAAGTCGTTCTTCTGGTTCACAAAGCTGATTGACCGCTTCATAGTTTTGTAATTTGCTTAAAAATTGCTGCAACTCACTTTGATTCTGCACGGGAATCCGCCCTACTTTTAACTGTGGTTGATAAGTATCTTTATTTCTAGCAGTCAGCAAATTATCGGAAGGCGGTGCGCCATAAGTAGGCACTAAACAAGCGGCAAAAGCCTCTCGATTAAAGCGTGTTTGTTGATAATTTACCGATTTTCCAAGCAATAAAAGGTATTCTGGTGCCATTGTCCAGTTATCTACTGCAAAATTAACAAAATTACGGATCGCCAGAGGATGTTTATCAATTCCATAATAAAACTGATCGTATAAATTTTCTATAGAAATAATCTGTACCTGATGATTCCCGCCTTCTTCGGAACGGCGATAGTTGGCATAACTTTCTGCACCTGTTTGTAAGGAAGGATGTGTTAGAATGAGGTAATTCCCCTGTTGTATAGTGTTACTGAAATTGACGAAATTAGTAGGGGAGAGGGTTAAAATAGTGCTTACCGCAGTTGAAGCCGAATTGCCAATCCACAATCTGCGTTCACTATCATTGCTATTTCCCGAAGGCAAAACTACTTTGGTTAATTTGGCGGCAGTATCAGTTTTTGCAATCATTCGCAGGCGATTGGTCAAATCATAGAAGATCGGCGCGAAGCCTGCATCAAAATTTTGCAGTGCTAAATAGGTTTCCCCCTCATTTGCAATAGACCATTCAAACTCTACTGCTCCATCAAAGGAATAGGTTCTGGGATAAGTCAATTCAATGGTATTTACGGCATTAGCAGAATTGGTTGTGGAATCGCTCAATCCCTGAAAATCAATCGTTAATTCTTCTCCGAGCATAGCCGTTTCCAAAACAATTTCATAATTTTTTCGCTGAAAACCATCAAATACATCTTCCACATAATTTTGCCCATTCACCCC
>JAHDHV010000092.1 GCA_020631155.1 Bacteroidota bacterium
ATACACCTCTGGATAATGTCAAATGTTTTGTAGATACTGTTAAAGGATTTAAACACTAACAATACTATTACTTTAATATTTTTTCACATTATTATCATTTTATAAAATATCTAGCAAAAAATACCATTTTCATTTAACTTAATATCACTAAAAATAAGTAGATAAATAATTTGTCTACTACCTTACTTTACTAATTACTACAACAACTCAAAAGTAAAAGTGAATAAGTACTAGTATAAATTAATTGAGACTTAGACTTATTGTAAAACCTTAATAATGAACTAATTATCTCAAGTCTAGGCATTTATCATTTTTGCACTATAATACCATTTTAAAAACAGGCTAATAATCAGTCACTAACAACGTATTTTTTATCGCAGCCCATTTTTTTAAGTGCCAATTGCTACTTGGTACTTATTATCAAAACCCACTATCACGCTTCTAGTTATTGCTGCTAAAAAGTATTTATTCATCACTATTCCTATCTTTCAGATAGAAAGATACACACAATTATCGTATGTCAAGTTACCAATACTATCGCAGAGTATTTGAAGGCCAACGTATGCCTTTTGCCTTTGTTGATTTGGACTTATTACAACAAAATATAGTCCAAATACAGAAACGCTCAGGAAAAAAATTGATTAGAATTGCTTCTAAATCAATTCGTTGTGTTCACTTAATTAAAAAAATTCTAGCTACTCATTCCCAATTTCAGGGAATTATGGCATTTACACCCTTAGAGGCAGTATTTCTCAGTCAACAGGGTTTAGATGATTTGCTAGTCGGCTACCCATCATGGCACGAAACACCCATAGCAGCCGTTTGTCAGGAGTTGAAACAGGGCAAACAGATTGTACTGATGGTAGATTTAGCTGAACACATTCAACGATTACAAGAATTAGGCAAAAAGTATGATGTTGTCATTCCCATTTGCATAGATATAGATATGTCATCGGAATACCCTGGCTTACATTTTGGCGTACATCGTTCTAGCATTACTGGCAAAAAAAAGGCGCGTAAACTGCTGAAAGTCATTGAGCAATCGCCCTTTGTTCGCTTAGTTGGTGTGATGGGTTATGAGGCTCAAATAGCTGGCGTTGGCGACAATGTACCGAAGGCATTTGTAATGAATAACATCATTAAACAGTTGAAAAAACGCTCTGTTGTCGAAATTGCCGAGCGTAGGGCTGCAATTGTTGACATGATTCAGAAAAAAGGCATTGAATTGGACTTTGTAAATGGTGGTGGAACAGGCAGTTTGGAAACAACGACTGAAGAGGACGCTGTAACAGAAGTAACGGTTGGATCAGCTTTTTACGCATCGGGATTATTTGATTATTACAGCAGTTTTAAACATCAAGCTGCTGCGGCTTATGCGATAGAAATTGCTCGACAACCTAAGGAACATATTTACACCTGTAGCGGCGGCGGTTACATTGCATCGGGTTCGGCAGGCAAAGATAAAGCTCCCTCTCCCTATTTACCAAAAGGTTCTCAGTTAACTAACAATGAAGGAGCAGGCGAAGTGCAAACTCCCATTGTTTACAAAGGCAAGGAACAGTTAAGTTTGGGCGACCCTATTTTTATGCGTCATAGCAAAGCGGGGGAATTATGTGAACGCTTTAATGAATTGTTGTTAGTTTCCAAAGGAGCAATCGTAAACAAAGTACCAACTTATAGAGGGCAAGGGCAGTGTTTTCTTTAGAAAAAAAACAATCGATTTTATACTTTTTTTATTATTTCCTATTTAATTAATACACTCTTCTTTCACAAACTTAATTTATTTTGTATACAATCATACATCTAAATTCTGTTATGACAATATGTAATGTTTTCGTTATCAGAAGTCTATTTTTAGTTTTTTTTTGAAAAATTTTTTTCTGTTAAATAGCTTATAATCAAGCTTCTACAAGAAAACAGACAAATAATGCGAGCGCATTTTGTCATAGAACTTAAACCATTTTACAAAAAACTCGTATAAAGAAATGGAATTTGTTACATCTATTAGACTTTTTATGGGCTCTAACAACATGTATCAAAATTTCCATCCCCATTATACTTTATTTTACATTACGAAATCTTATTTCTTCACGATAAACTAATTATGCATGACAGCAACACCAAGAATTTTATTAGTAGAAGATGAGGAGAGCATCCGAGAAGGGCTCAAAATGAATCTTGACTTAGAAGGCTACGAGGTAGTCGCTTGTGACAACGGCATTGACGCTTTAAAAGCTTTCAAAGAGCAACGTTTCAATTTAATCATCTTAGACATCATGCTGCCTGAAATGGACGGGCTACACGTCTGCGAGCAAATTCGCTTAGACAATTCATCCATTCCTATTTTGTTTTTAACTGCCAAAGACTCTACACAAGACAAGATATTCGGTCTCAAAAAAGGTGCAGACGACTATTTGACGAAGCCTTTCAACCTCGAAGAGTTCTTGTTAAGAGTGCGTGTCTTGATTCGTAGAGGATTACCGCCTAAAGTTCGTGAGCAACTCAATACCTACAAATTTGGCAATAATGAGGTGAATTTTATTACCTATAAAGCCATTTGCAACAAAGGAGAGAAAAATTTGACCAAAAAAGAAGCCAAGTTACTCAAGTTGTTGATTGAGCGAGAAAATGAAGTCGTATCACGCGAGGAAATCCTACAGTTTGTTTGGGGTTATGATGTATATCCATCTACGCGTACCATTGATAACTTCATTTTAGCGTTCCGTAAATATTTTGAAGCCAATCCTAAGCAGCCACAGTTTTTCCATTCGGTGCGCGGCGTAGGCTACAAATTTACGAATGTACCAAAGGAAGAATTAGTGGGTTAGACTCAGCCGATACGGTAGCGAACTAATCCACCATACCGACCCAAAGAATAGTAAACAGTAAACAGTTTAGCTGTGTGCTTTTGGTAAGATAGACATAAGATTTAAGATAATTAATTTTAAATATTGTAATAAATTTAAGTACCTTTCATCTTAGCCTATTACCAAATGTCAAACAGCAAACCTAATTCAAAAACTCCTATTCCATTGGCATTGTCTGCGGACAGTGATATGGAAATAGGAGTTTTTTTTGTTTTATGGAAACTTATTATAAAAAAGTATCGTTAGATTAGTATAAAGAATATTTCAAAAACCAAACTTATGTATATTTTTTTTGATGGTGACGAAATAGGCAATACAATGAAAAATCTTTTGTTAAATGCTAAAGTTGATGAGGCATCCAGTTTATCATCAAACATCAATATTGCTATGCAATTAATTAAAGAAAGACTTGATGCAAATAATAAATGTGAAATTCTAATTTGGGGTGGCGATGACTTACTTATAAAATTAAATTCTAGTGAAGGGAACACTCATATTATTGATGAAGTAAGAAAGGTTTTTTATGAAAAAACAAATTGTACAATGAGTGGAGGAATTGGAAAAAATATTGTGGAAGCAATGAAAAATCTTAATATAGCCAAAAATTCAGGAAAAAATAGAGTAATCGCATAAATATGAGAAAAAGACCACTGTATATCTTTGTATTTGGACAAAATCCATACACTTACATTAATGCCATTTCATATTGTATTGAAAATAAAAATGTTGGCTCTGTATTCATCATTGGAATTGCCGATGAAGATGAAAAAGGTAATAAAGCAGAGCCTAAACCTGGGAATATTCTTGTAAAAATTTCAACAGAATTAAGAAATCTATCACAAGGCAAATATGAGAAATATAATAGAATAAATGAAGAAACTGAATACATTAAAGTTGAGGATACTACAGGCTTAGATATATATGAAAGAGGTTCTAGAATCTTGAATGATCATAGTGGCAACCAAATTATAGAGCATAGTAATTTAGGAAAAAAAATAAAAGAAATTCTATCTGAAAATAAAGATGCAATTATTGATGTAACCAGCTTAAAGAAAAATCTATTAGTAGAGGTAATCACTATTGCCATGGCAAATAACTTTATGGAAGTCTACAGTAGTGAAATAGTTAATAAAAATGCTTCTTATGATGAAAAAGACCTCTACCATAGCTTGAAAAAGAAAAGTCAGTTTAAATATAGAAATATTCTTGACAGCAAACACATAGACGATAGTCTTAGAAAAATATTTAGAAGAGATTAGACTGTATATGCCAACTTTTTTGTATCTTGTGAGGTTTTTCTAAAAAAAACACTTTTTTTATGTTATATCAACGAGCTCGCAAAAATCCCAAGCAATTTTTAGCTGTTACAGGCTTAACCATTAGCGAATTTGATTATCTATTAGAACACTTTGATTATCAGTGGAATAAACTTTATAAGAAAAAAACTCGTAAAGGAAAAGTTAGACTCAATAAATATAAATCAAGTAGAGGAGCATTGCCTAGTACAGCCGATAAACTCTTTTTTCTTTTATTTTACTACAAGAATAATTTATTGCAATATACATTAGCCCTTTGTTTTAACTTAAATCAGAGCCAAATAAACAAAGAAATTATGAGTTCTGAAAAAATTCTACTCAGCACACTAAAAAAACTTGATTTTTTACCTGTTCGTGACACTAAGGAGTTATATCAGCTAATCTTGAAGCAAAAAGAAAAATGCTTATTATTAGATGGGGGTGAAAGAACAGTGACTAGAAGTATAGATTATCAGACGCAAAAAGACTTTTTTAGTGGAAAAAAAAATTACATACAGTCAAAAATAACTTGATCACTAATTTTGCTACTAAAATCCTTTATGTTAGTCCAACTTATCCAGGTCCCGTCCATGAAAAACAAATTTGCAATCAACATCCAATACAGGTGCCTGATGGAACTTATATTTGGCAAGATGCAGGTTTTGAAGGACATGCCCCCAATAATGCTATTATTTTACAACCTATCAAAAGAAAAAAAGGACAAGAGTTCACTCAACACCAAAAGTTATATAACCAATCCATTGCTCGGGCTAGAGTATACGTAGAACATGCGATTAGTTGTGTAAAAAGAATGCATATTGTTAAAGAAAAAATCAGGCGAATGAGCTTTGAAGCTAAAGACCTTACTTTTATCATTTGTTGTGGATTACACAATTTCAGAATCAGTAAAAGATCACCTAGAAAGCCACCTCAACTATATTGTGAACTAGAAAAAAACCATAAAGGTAATAAATAATTGGCATATACAGTCTATTTTATCATAAAAATTTTGCTTGCATTGTTATTTGCATTTATGATTGCTTTCATCAATTGGTATGTTGAAGATAGCAAATTCTTTTGGATTATGGCAGTACTAAATGGTATGGGAATAGCAGGAACTCTAACATCTCTATGGATAGAATACCCAAGAAAATAGTGCCCTATTGATACCCCATTCCTTTGCCACACTCAAAGTCACAGTATATTCCTTTTTTTCGCTTTATCAAATATCTTTCTCCCTAAAGCCGTTTGAATAAACAAGAATATAAACAACAAAACTAATTATTGGACGATTCCTCTTCAATTTTTCTATTCAATCATTCAAAAGAATTGTATAGTTGCTATAAGTGCTTAATAGTCTCATTAAGCACAACAATAGACAAAATTATTGTTTATCAGTCAACATAAACATATCAAAAAATATTTTACTAAAAATAGCTTTCAAAGTGTAGTCAAAATAATCAAGTTTGGAACGTTAATTGTTAATCGTTTTATAACAAACTATTCATCCAATGATAAATCAAATAAATGACCTTATGCGAAACTAATTTTACTTTTTTAAACTACTTTTTTATTGATAATTAACTGAAAAAGAAAGACTTGTATTTGTAAAAAAATAGTCATAATTATATTTTTGTGACACAGTTATTAATCAAATGATTATCTTGTTAGTCTATTAAAACAAACCCCATAAGTTAATCAAAAGATGAATACATTAATCCTAGTACTACACAGAGATAAGTTACCACAAATGGAAACGCAATTGCGAGGATTGGGTTTTCGTTTCAGCTACCGATATGAATATACACGTTTCAACGATCAACAATATTCGGTACTCATGGTAATGCCCGGCTTCAATGGCTTTGAGGTTTTATTCCACCTGCTCAATCACATCGGCAAATCCCAAATTAATTTTGACGACTGTAAAGCAGGCATTGTAGATTGTAAAACGTATCAACCATTAAAAGAATTAACCACTAATTCGATTAATGAAGGTACGATACAGGGCAAAACTTTTTTGCGACAGTTATTAAAAGTATATACCCTACCAGAAGGAGAGGAATATCAAAATCAACACCTGCTGACCATCGCGCCACACTGCCATGAACTGTCTTTTACCCTAAATAAAATGCAACAGTATCAAAAACAACAAAGACTAGCTAACCAAAGCTTTGCACGCCGAGCAATGCGAAATGTAAGGCATATTTTTGGCTGCTTAGTTTAAACAATTAAAAATTTAAAAAATAAAAATGAGCTTATATTTGAAAATGAAAAAGCACCTATTCATAAAAAAAGAGCAAAACGCTGATGATACAACGTTTTGCTCTTTTTTTTGCTATAAATTATTGTGTTAGAAAGTCCAAAAAAATTTTAGTAAGTACCTAGACAAAATTAATGATACAATAGTAAAAGATTAAACCACTCATTATTAATACTTTAGCACAAAACTAGTGCACAATTAAATAGTGCTTGGCACTTAATGTGGAAATAATTTTCCATTTTCATTTTTCAACTTTCCATTATCAAGTCAAATCCAAAATCAAAAGTCTCCTATCTCACATCTCCTGTCTCCCATCTCCCCTAGCGAATCAAGGTAAAATTCCCTTGCTTAGTAATTGTTTCCCCTTCATTATCAGTATACGAAACCGACCAAACATACACTCCCATAGGCTGTTGTTTAAAATCGAAATTGCCGTCCCAACCTTCTTCCACATTATCTGTCTGAAAGAGTAAATCCCCCCAGCGATTGAATACACTAAATTGATAATCCTCCACAAATCTGCCCGTAGGTCGAAAAAAATCATTTAAAGCATCTTCATTCGGGCTAAATGCACTGGGAAAAAAGAGCGTAGACGCACATTTCTCCTCCACCAAAATACTACCTGTTGAGGTACAACCTGCTTGGTCTAACACCTCCACCGAATAAGTGCCTGCGCTTGTGGCCACAATACTTTGTGTTGTTTCACCACTCGACCAATTATAGCTTACCCCTCCTGAACCTGCATCCAAACTATCTGTTTCGCCAACTAAAGCGCAAATCGTTCTCGTTTCGCCCAAATTAATGGTACGAGCTTGAAGCGTTTGCAACGTTACACCATCAGAAGCCGTACAGCCTCCTGCACTACTCACCGTCACGCTGTAAGTGCCTGCCACACTCGCCTCTATCGTACTACTAGCTACTACCCCATTCGGCGTTGACCACACATAAATCACATCCCCTGCTAAATTGGGATCAGATAAGGTAATTGATTCGCCCTCGCAAACACTTACATTACTGTCCCCTAAATCAACGGTAATATCAGGGAAAAACTCTAGGAATACCTCTGCCGTTTTTGTGCTGCAAGTACCCACACGCACCTCCACAGAATAAGTTGCCGAATTAGGTTGTGTAACCGTAATGCTAGGGCTTGTTTCTCCTGTAGACCAAGAATAAGTCACTAAACTCGGATCGATATTCGGCGGTGAAGCATCTAGTACTGGAGATGGGTCACTTTCACATACGCGCAAAGTATCTGAATCGCTGATACTTGGCTCAAAACTGCCAAATAAGAGCACCTCTATTGAATCTATGGCAGGGCATTTATTGGGTTCCGTTACCGTAACAGCATAAACATCAGCTTGGTTAACCGTAATACTTGGCGTATTTTCTCCTGTAGACCATTCATAGGTTGATTGTGGGTCTAAATTATTGCCGGGGCTTAACTCCCAAGATTCTTCACATTCTGTTACATCATCTCCTAGATCAATAACCGTAGGCGGCAGAAATTCCAAATTAATTTCACCTGTTAAATCACAACTGCCTGCTGTTACTGTAACTTGATAGTTTCCGCTAGTAGTTACAGGAATAGTTGGTGTTGTTCCACCTGTTGACCAGTTATAGGTATCGCCATTGACACTTAGGGCTAAAACTACTTCTTCCCCCTGACAAAAAACATCCCCATCACTTACTCCTACAAAATCAACCGTTGTGTCGCCACCTGATTCTCCTAAGTCAACACACACCTCATCTTCCCTAGAGCAGTTTCCAACAGAAACTTTTAAAGTATAACAAGCACTTGTTGTTACTGTTATTTGTGGCGAATTAGTACCTGGAGAGTGTTGCCATTGAAAAGTAGCATCGGCAGGAAATTCGGGGCTTTCAATGGTTGCGTCTAAGGTATAAGAATCGGCACAAGTACCCACGTCAACTCCTAAATCTACAATTGGAGCTTCGATAATAGTGATAGGTAACATAACATTATTATTACCCAAGCAACCATCAATGGTTAAGGTCACCTCATAGTCACCAGGAGCATCATATTGATGGGTAGGGTTTTGCTCTGCTACAGGATCACTGCCATCGCCAAAATCCCAAGTCCATTGATTTGCCCCTAAAGAACGGTCGGTAAATTGCGTTTGATCGCCTTCACAAGTATTTTCAAACTCAAAATCAGGTGTTGCTTCACAAGGGGTTGCAGCCGTTAAGCCAAACAGTTGATCGCCAATTAAAGCAGGTTGTGTAACAGGCTGCCCGTTCTCGGAGCTTACACTGTACAACCGAAACGTATTGGGTGATTCTTCGGCTATAAAATAAAGGATATTGGTAAAAGGGTCTAAAGCGGCACTTGCTGGAGGTAATGAAAAAGGAGAAATGCCAACGCTACCTACATTATTAATATTTTGACTGTTTGGTTCAATTTGCCAAACTTCCGCCTGCTCGCTCAAGGCAATGAGCAAACCATCTGTCACATCATATTCTAAATCAATGGGACTGAAATCTCTAAAAGAAAAATTGCTACTAGCCCCTGTTGCTGTATTAATGGTGTACAATAAATATTCTCCAGAAGCATCATTAACAGCAATAAAGAAAAAGCGATTTTCTTCAGTATCAATAGTTGACGAGCCAGCTAAAATGCTAAATCCACTCGGTAAATTAATAGAACTACCAATATTATTAAAACTACCATCGGCTGCGTCAATATTGCCAAATTGTACCTGACTATTGTTGACAGATAAACCAAACACTTCATTTGATTTACAGTGAAATTGTAATTCTTCCAATGAAGCACCAATAACACTTGAGCTGCTTTCGGTAGTGGCAATGGTTAAATCTACCCAGGAGCTATTGCTCTGATCAGTAGGTACAAAGAAAATCCGGCCACTATTGGGGTCAATGGTAATTGCCGAGTTATTGAATATCACAGGTGGGTTATTACTAGACCAAGTATTGATGAAGCTTAGGTCTCCTGTTTCGGAATCAATATAGTGGAAAGATAAGGAAGTGTCAGCTTGGACAGGCTTTGTAACACCTAATAAATCAACACAGTTCTCTTGTGCAACAACACAAAAATTAGGGCTGAAGAATAAGAAAATAAATACCGTAAGGATAGATACTTTTTTTTTTCGAGTATAGGTTAAGGTCATAATTTACTTTAAATTTTAATTGGTTACTGACTGTATATTGTAGTTTCTCAAGTAGTCGACAAAGTTAAACGACATTTAAATTTTACAAAAGCAGATTAAGGAACAACTTATCTTATGTCTCTACTCAAATGTAGCAAAAGTGAAAGTCAGTCAGTGTTTGGGGATTGCAGTTTTTGAGTCAAAAAATATTTTCAAAACAAGTATTGTTAAAGTCAAATTAGTTATTGAGTAGTCGTTAGCTATTTTACTGTTTCTTTACAGAAACGATAGCGAAAAAATATTGTTGTGATGGGTGTTTTAACAGTGTAGATTTTTTACGTTTAAATTATATTTATGTTAAAGAAAAGTCAAATATATGTGCTTCTTGACAATGGTAAATTAGGGATATATTTGATATTACTCCTAATACTTTAATGGTAAAATTGCTTTTTGGATATTTAGCTATTAAAAATCAGAAACTGACAATAATTAATCATATTAAAAAAACACCTAATCACGAATCTACAGTTCAACGTTTTTGATGGTGAGTACTTAGTCAAATCAACATTTTGAATGGAATGGAAAGGAAAGAAAAGATTAATATACCATTGTCAAGGTAATTCTATAATAAAAAAACAAATAACATAACGTACTTATTTTTAGATCCTCATTATTTTTTTCGTAAAAAAAAAGAAGCCTTGGTAATTTAGGAAAAAAATTTGCCTTATTAATGCAGAAATAATAAATCTTCCCCTGTATTAGTGACTTTTTACTAAAATGCCCATCCTGTAAAAATAAAAGCTTTACCAGCAGATTAACCTTTCAAGATACATCACATATACATAATCTTAAAACTCATTTTTTTTATTCACTTGTAATAAATGAATAAAAAAATTCCCTTCCTTAGTTTTTTTCTGCAAAAAAAAAAACTTTTGCAGTTTTTTTCCGTATAACTTCATAGCAAACGCACAATGTAAACTTATTCGCTTGTTTATGAGTGTGTTATGCAAACAAAACAAACTTTGAAATAATGTACATTTAGTTGAGTTTTTTGTTTTTGTTGAAAAAAATACAGCACCCCTATTATCTGCATTTTTTTGAACATTAAATTTATAATTAGCTGGTGTAATTAAACCTAAATTGACTGACCACTTTAAGTTGCTTGTCTTATTTTCATGTTTATATATTTTTTGGAAGATGGTTAGATAGTTAGCGCGTTTATACACTACACCTTAAAATTATCGTACCTGAACATTTTTACACACTATCTTGAAGAAGGTTCTTGAATTTTCTTTATGTCAATTCGCGAATTTTCTCTACTTAGCAAAAAATAAATTTGGAATATTATCTTACAATATCTAAATGAATTGGATGCTTTTTTTATTTTTAAGCCCTCATATCTCCAAAAAATAAGTATAGAACCATGAAAAAACTAATTAGCAATTTGCCACTAAGTGTATTAATTATTTGCACATTTGCCATGAGTGTATTGGCTAATCCTAATAAAAATGGTGCTGAAAATCAAAAAGATGCCCAAACAAGTGATAAACAAATTCAATGTAACATCAAACTTGGCTTTGAATATGCCGTAGATAATTTAACAGTAGAGTTTACGAATACCTCTATTGGTAATTGGGAAAACATCAATTGGGATTTTGGTGATGGCAAAACCGCCAATCTTTCTAAATCAGCTAAGGCAGGCATCATGTCTCACACCTATAATGCAGGTGGTAGTTATACTTTTTGCCTGACAGCAACTAATACAAAAACAAGCTGTAATGAACAATTTTGCGGAAAACTGTTCATTTTTGATTAAACAGCCTTAGGTAACATAGACATAAGATTTAAGACAGGAGACGTAAAATAACAAATTCACTATTAACAGTTTATGGTAAGTTTAAAAGTTGCTTAATTTTGTCCACCTACTTAAATACTTTATTTTCAGGCAAATTTAGTTTTTTCATTTTTTTGAAAAACAATCAGCCTAAGTAAGCAAACAATTGCACTCAGAACCCCCCCCTTAAACAGAAAGTCCTGATAAAATGGACTTCAACTCACTCACTACTTGTTGGGCATTTTCTAAGGAAAAACAGAGTGGTGGCTTAAATTTAAGTACATTCTCAAAAGGCCCATCAACGCTCAAAAAAATACCCTTTACTTTCAACTGATACGTTATTTTTTTGGCTAAGTGAGTAGCAGGTGCCAGTGTTTTGGCATCTTCAATTAACTCAATTCCCCAAAACAGACCAGCCCCACGAACCTCACCAATACATAGAAATTCTTTCTGTAAACTCTGAAAGGCAGTGCTCAAATAATTGCCCACTTCAAGGGCATTTTCTTGTAGTCGTTCTTCGGCTATAATGTCTAGCACTGCCTTTCCTACAGCACAGGAAACAGGATTTCCCCCAAAAGAACTGAAAAACTCCATCCCATTTTCAAAAGATTCAGCAACAGCCGTTGTGGTGACAACCGCCGCAAGTGGGTGACCATTGCCCATTGGTTTGCCTAATATTACTATATCAGGCACCACTCCTTGCTGTTCAAATGCCCAAAAGTGCGTGCCAATTCGCCCAAATCCTGTTTGCACCTCATCGGCAATGCAAACACCGCCCCGCTTTCGCAGCATTTCATAAACGTATTTAAAATAATTCGGCGGCGGCACAATTTGCCCGCCACAACCAATAACCGATTCACAGATAAAACCCGCAACACCTTTACCTTTTTCTGCTAATTGGTCTATCACTTCCTCCACCTTCCCAGCATATTTTTCGCAGGCATAAGGGTCCTCTATACGATATTTTCCGCGAAATAAATCAGGTATCGGAACAGTATGAATATAATCAACTGCCCCCTGTCCCCCTTTACCTGCAAATTTATACGAACTAATATTGATACCCATAAAAGTATTGCCATGATAGCCGTGTTCTACCACTATCATATCCGATTGCTTGCTATGGGCAAATGCCATGCGAACCGCTAAATCACTAGCAGCACTGCCCGAATTGACAAAAAACACCTTATTTAAAGGTTCAGGAAAAGTCGCGCAAAGCTGGGCGGCATATTCATTCAGCCCGTCGTATAAATATCGAGTATTAGTATTTAACAACAGCATCTGTTCATGCGCCGCTGCAACAACGCTAGGGTGTGCATGTCCCACATGACAAACATTGTTGACTCCATCTAAATAAGTCGTCCCGTCATCGCTATACATATATTGGAAAGCTGCTTGCTTCATTTTAATCGGTGCATCTGGGTAGCTTACAGAAAGAGCTTTACTAATGTGCTGAAAGCGTTGTTGCAACATTTTGGGGCGGTCTGCGGCTGGTTTGGGCGCGAAACCACAGGCTTTTCTAAATTCATTTTCCGCAAAAATAGGGTTAATAGCCAAGCACTGATACAACAAATTCCAAGCGGGTACAGAATGAGCATTGAGGTATTCCGTATTATCGGGCTGTAAAGTTTTGCTATAGGCAGCCTGCACAACGCTCGTACATAGCCGCGCCACAATGAGGTAATACAATAGAGCTAATTCTTCTTCTTGTAAAGGTAAAACCTCATGATAAGCAGTCAATATTTCACAAGTAACCTTAATCGGTTCTTTTTTTCTCATTAAAATATAGGCTAAAGCAATGGCTAATTCATTGATCAAAGGTGAGTAGACAATATCCCCAAAATCAATAATACCAGTTACTTTTCCGCCATTGGTTAGCACATTAAAATCATTGGCATCATTGTGAATAAACCTTTTTCTAAGTTTTTGCAAAGGTTTTTCTATAAAATATTTGAATTGTAATAAAAAATAGTGAACAATTTTTCGCTCTCGTGCATCGGTTAAATAGGGTAAAAAAGCTTCATTATCCATAAAATACAGCAAATCCCAAACCATGCGGCGGTGTAATAAAGGCGTGTGGTCAGCCGTTTCAAGCCGCTGATCTAAGAGGGCTAAAAAATGTCCAAAACTGCGAAGCATGGCAACATTGTGTGGTACATCGGCCAAAAACTGCCCTTCAATAAAAGATAAAACACGCATTAAATAAGGAGTGCCATCAGCTAGTGTAATTGGAATAATTTGCCGTCCGTCTATGCTTTTAGAAACGGTAGCTGTCTGAAAATCAGGCGATTGATAAGCTTGAAGTTGCTCGAACAGCTGGTTTTGGGTCTGTAAAAAAGGGGCATCGGCAATAATGCTGTTTAATTTCACAATAAATTTTTGCCCTTCATTTGTTGTCAACAAAAAATTGCGGTCGTCATAGCCAACCAATGTTTTTAATTGACCCTTTAAATGGTAATATTGCTCTAGTAGGTGTAATATTTCTGTCTGCATTGCTTAAAAAATGCTTTTTTTACGGATAAAAATAGAAAGTGCAGAGGGGTAATTTAATGTTTTTAGGATTAGAAAAAACAAGCTTATTTTTCAAATAACTAATTGTTTATCAATTACTTGCACATTCACAAAAACACTAAAAAACTTACTTTTGCAAAAAATAGCTGTTAAAGTTAACATTCTTTTTACAAGAAAAACACTAAATCTTAATCTTATATTTTCAAAATTGGAAAAATATATGTATCTTTGCACCAAGAATTATAGATGAGGGGACAATCACTGTCCCCTCTTTTTATTATCTGTAATGATATGAAATCATTAGTTGTATACATTGAGGAATTGGTCAATGAAAAATTTGAAGGTACAGATTGTTTCTTGGTAGATATAGCTTGGAACAAAATGACAACTAAGATAGAGGTTTTTGTAGATAGTGACCGTGGAATTTCCATTGGAGAATGTGCTCAATTGAGTCGTTATTTAGAAAAACATTTAGAGGAAAAAAAGTTAGTTGGAGAAAAATATACTTTAGAAGTATCTTCACCGGGAATTGATCGTCCTTTAAAATTACGAAGGCAATACAACAAAGCAGTGAATCGGCCTGTTATTGTTCAGTTAACAGATGGAACTAAAAAGGAAGGTTTATTGTTAAGCGTTGACGAAGCCTTCATTACCATACAGGAACAGCTCTCAAAAAAAGACATTAAAAAAAGAAAAAAGGAGAAACTGCCTATTCATATAGCGTTGGATATTCCTTTTGAAGACATTAAGCAAACAATGGAAAAAATTGTCTTTTGAAGTGTGTTTTTGTTGGAATTGAGAAACATCTTTTTTTAACATGTAAGTACTTAGACATAGGGTATGAAACAGGAGACTTGGCATAGTTCATTCATTATCAATATTACAAGTTCAAATGTATCTAATTCTGTCTAGTTGCTTATTAGATAAATAAGTGTTGAAAGTTTGTATTAAGTACTTAGACATAAGATTTTAGACAGCAGACGTGAGATAATTCAATCACTATCAATATTTTATAACAATTCCAATGATTGTTTAATTTTGTCTACTTACTTAGCAGCAAATTTCCAATCTACTTTATCTAATTAAAACTAAAAAAATATGAAGTAAAATGGCTCAGAATATAGATTTAGTTGAATCGTTTACCGAGTTCAAAGAATTTAAGAACATAGATCGTCCCACAATGATGCGGGTATTAGAGGACGTTTTTAAGACGCTACTGCGTAAGAAATACGGCTCTGATGAGAATTTTGATATTATTGTAAATACAGATAAAGGTGACCTCGAAATTTGGAGGCGTAGGGAAATTGTGGAAGATGATGAACTAGAAGATGCTAACAGAGAAATCCGCTATTCGGATGCTATCAAAGTAGAAGTGGATTTTGAGGTAGGTGAAGAAGTTTACGAAGAAATAGGGATTCGCGATTTTGGCAGACGTGCGATTTTGGCAGCTCGTCAAACGCTTATCTCTCGTATCTTGGAGTTAGAAAAAGATGAATTATACAAAAATTACAGTGAAAGAGTAGGCGAAATTATTAGCGGTGAGGTGTACCAGATTTGGAAACGGGAAATGTTGGTACTAGATGATGAAGGAAACGAGTTGATTTTGCCTAAGAATGAACAGATTAGAAGCGATCGTTTTAAGAAGGGGGATAATGTAAGAGCAGTGGTTAAAAAAGTCGAGCTTCGCAATAATACCCCTCGAATTATACTGTCAAGAACAGATAATGCGTTTTTGGCAAAGTTATTGGAATTGGAAGTACCAGAGATATTTGACGGCCTAATTAGTGTACGAAGAATTGCAAGAGAACCAGGGGATAGAGCAAAAGTAGCTGTAGAATCTTTTGATGATAGAATAGACCCTGTAGGAGCGTGTGTTGGGATGAAAGGTTCTCGTATACATGGTATTGTAAGGGAGTTACACAACGAAAATATTGACATAATTAATTACACCAATAACACTCGCCTGTTTATTCAACGGGCATTAACGCCAGCGCGTGTCTCTTACATTGAAGTGGATGAGGCCAGCAAACGTGTCTCTGCTTATTTAAAGCCAGAGGAAGTTTCTAAAGCAATTGGTAAAGGTGGGGTGAATATCCGCTTGGCCAGTAGGTTAACCAATTACGAAATTGATGTTTATAGAGATATTGAAGATGAGGTAGCTGAATATGATATTGAGCTAGAAGAATTTGAGGATGAAATTGAACCTTGGGTCATCAATGTGCTGAAAAGCATTGGTTGTGATACTGCTAAAAGCGTATTAGAATTGCATCCTGCGGAATTACTCAGAAGAACAGATTTGGAGGAGGAAACTGTTGAGGACGTTCTTAGAATACTGAAAACAGAGTTTGAAGATGAAAGTGAAGAAGAAAGTAACAACAAAACAGAAGGTAATGATGAATCAGAGGCAAGTGAAGAATAGGTCGTTGTAAAAAAATAGTGTAGGAATAATGAGATAATAGCTATTGGCTAAGTTTACTCCCTATTTCTGCTTTACTTTTGCAATTGTTGTTTATTTGGATAAGCAGCAACCTATTGATTTTAAAATTTGCTATGGCAAGCTTTTTTACCAGTGAAATACACTCACTCTAGAAAGCACTCATTATCAATCATTTAGGTTGCTAATTATCTATTTTTTTTTAAATGTTTTAGAAATCAATCACTGTAAGATAGTATTTGTGAACTGTTGCGTTAGAAGGGTCGATAATTATTTTTAACAAACAACAGCAAGTTAAAGACAAATTAAAAACAACACTTTTGAACTT
>JAHDHV010000093.1:0-1431 GCA_020631155.1 Bacteroidota bacterium
GAAAGTGCAACCCTAAGCACAACAGAAGATGGTACTTTTGAATGGAGTACTGGTGAAAGTGGTTCTAGTATTATTGTTTCACCAGAAGAAACAACAATTTACACTGTTACATTGACAGATAGTAATGGGTGTACGGCAACGGATGAGGTGACGGTAAATGTAAACCCTTTACCAGTAATTACATTGATTTCAGATTCATTACTTTGTATTGATACTTTAACCTACCGAGTGCAATTTACCATAAGTGGTGGTACAGGTGAGTATACAGTTGAGCCTGAAGCTAGTGTTGACAATGGTATTTACACAATCACAAGCTCCCATAATCAAAATGTAACTATTGTAGTGACAGATGCTTTGGGTTGTGAAGGCAGTTCAGAAGTAGCAGGAAAAAATTGCACACCTAATTGCACACATACGGCAGGGGTTAGTGTAGAAGATGACAAAACAACAATATGTCTAGGAGAAAGTGTTACTTTGACTGCAACAAGTAGTTATGATGATGTAACCTATGAATGGAGTAATACAGCTACTACAAGCAGTATCGTAGTAACTCCAGCATCTAGTACAACACTTACCTACTTTGTAACAGTTACTCCTGTTAACAATACAATTTGTCGAAAAATAAGACAAATTGACATTACAGCTATAGACCGACCAGACAAACCTCTTTTGGTGAATAACGACACCATTTTCTGTGCAGACGAAGCCCTTTCCATTCAAGTCAATGACATTACTACTAATCAAACTATTACATGGCTAAATGAAAATGGGGAACAAATAGGTACAGGAACAGTATTAGAACCTAATAGCGCAGGTACTTATCGCGCCTTTACAACCAATAATGATTCATTAAGTTGTGTTAGTGATACCTTATCCGTTACTTTAATACAATTAGATACCCTTAAAATAGATACAATTAGTGTTGAATGTAAGAGTAACATTTCCTATCAAGTGCAATTTACTATCACTGGAAGACAAGCAGAATATACTATTGAAAATAATCTTGAATTACCAATCACTGAAATAAATGATGATATTTACAGCATTGATGTTATTGAAAATCAGGATGTTGAAATTACTGTAGTTGACAGTGAAGGTTGTACAGATAGCTTCATAGTAGAGCGTAGGGATTGTGCAAATTGTACAGTTAATGCAGATTGTGATGATGGAGATGCATGTACAGAGAATGATGTATATGATGCAGACTGTAATTGTGTGGGAACGCAGATTGATGAAGATGGAGATGGCGTTTCATGTGAGTTAGATTGTGATGATGATAATGCTGATATTGGGGCAGTTGGTGCTGCTTGTGACGATGGTGATGCATGTACAGATAATGATGCGTATAATGCAGACTGTAATTGTGCAGGAACGCCGATTGATGAAGATGGAGATGGCGTTTCATGTGAGTTAGATTGTGATGATGATAAT
>JAHDHV010000093.1:1531-16561 GCA_020631155.1 Bacteroidota bacterium
GCTGATATTGGGGCAGTTGGTGCTGCTTGTGACGATGGTGATGCATGTACAGAGAATGATGTGATACAGGATGATTGTAGTTGTGTGGGAACGGCGATTGATGAAGATGGGGATGGGGTTGTTTGTGGATTAGATTGTGATGATACTAATGTTGATATTGGGGCAGTTGGTAGTTCTTGTAATGATGGGGATGCATGTACAGGGAATGATACTGTAACTGATTCTTGTGAGTGTGAAGGAACGCCGATTGATGAAGATGGAGACGGCGTTTCATGTGAGTTAGATTGTGATGATAGTAATGTTGATATTGGGGCAATTGGAGATTCTTGTAATGATGGTGATCCTTGTACAGAAGATGATACGTTTGATGCAGACTGTAATTGTGTAGGAACGCCAATTGATGCAGATAATGACGGCATTTCATGTGAGTTGGATTGTGATGATAATAATGCTGATATTGGACAAGTTGGTAGTCCTTGTGATGATGGCGACCCTAATACAGAAAATGAGGTAGTATTAGATGATTGTAGTTGTGGAGTAACAACATGTTATCTCGAAATCACTAAAGTTGAAGTCTCACCTTGTATTGATGAAGAAAATCAAACATATGTTGTTGTTGTTGGCATAAATTATACAAATGCTCAAGTAGGTGATAGTGTTACAATTGTCTTGTCAGATGGATTGCCTGAAGAAAAATTACAACAAGACTTTGTAATACCAGAAAATAGTGAAGGTTCAGCTACCTTTATGTTGACGGATTTATTAGCAACAGGAGAAGGTTCATTTAGCATAAATGTAAATGCATTTTTTAAAGATAATACAACCTGTGGAGGACAATGGAATGGCACATATAATAGTCCTTTTTCACCACCTGCTTGTGATGACAATTGTGATTTAGAAATTTTATGTTGGAAAGTATTGGAGTGTGATAGTAATAAATATGATTTACAAGTAACCATTGGTTATCATGCTGCTTCAAATGATTCAATTACTATAACAACAGAAGGAGGTGAAAAACTACTACCAATAAATGGTAATATAGGAGAGAGTCGTATAGATACAATTCTTGTTGAGGACTTAGTAGCTAATGGAAAAACAGATATTGATATTGTAGCCTTTTTTATTGGTAATGCTAACAACTGTAACGATATATTTGAAAATGCCTATAATGCTCCTGAAAGTTGTGTGCCTTGTGAGGGACAAATAGACTCATCTTCACTAACTGTTGTGCCTATGTGTAATTTAGAAGAAGGGAACTATCAACTCAATATTCATAGTGAACAAGCAAATGTTGATAGTATTGAAATATGGATGGATAGTGATTCTATTAAAATCATATATTTAAATGATGGTTTGTTTTCTGTGGAAGACTCTATTGTTGATTTAGTTCCTGATGGAAATACACATGAAGTCACTTTAGTTTATTTTAGTGAACCTAACTGTATAGACACACTCAAAAAAGATTACACTGCTCCATTAGAATGTAATGTAGAATGTACATTAATGATAGATAATATTCTTGTAGGAAATTGTATTGAAAATATGTACAACATTAATGTAGCGATTAGTTATGAATCTTTAATTGAAAATACCATCTTAATTAATGGAATGACATATACTGTTAGTGGAACAGGAAAAGATACTTTGACAATTGAAAATTTGGAAGTAAATGGACAAATAAATAGCATTGAAGTAAGTGAAATAGACACTACTTGTAGTGTTAGTCAAACTTATAATGTTCCAGAGCCCTGTATATGTAACATAGAGTTTTTATCAGCAAGTCTTAGTTGTGAAAATGTTTTTACTGGAGAATATACCTTAACAGTTTTCTTAGATTTACAAAATTTACCAGAAAATGCTACAAATATAGTTATAAATGATACTATAAGAGAAATAGCTCCCCCTTACATATTTAATATACCTGTCAATATAGAAAATAATACGGGTGACTACACAGTTAATACTTATATTCAAGGGTATGAAGATTGTACAGAAAATACTACTATTTCTATTCCTCTATGTGATTGTGATATTGAAATTGATGCCTTCACGTTAGGTAGTTGTAATGTAGAGCAAAATACCTATGAACTTAGTATTGATGTTAGTTATTTCAATCTCTCCAATGATAGTATTGTGGTAAATATAATGGGAGAGGAAGTGCTTTTCCAAGTAAATCAAGATAGTACTATGATAAGAGATACTACTTTATGGTTATACGATTTACCAATAGAAACGAATATTACTAATTTAACTGATATTAGTGTTTATGTTGTAAATAATGCTGGGTGTAATGCAATAGAAGAGGATGCCTATTTTATATCACAAGTTTGTTGTCCACACTTAGACATCCCCCAAGACTCCATCACCACCACTCTCTGCGACTCCCTCACTAACTACTACACCGCCACCATAGGCATTGAGTATGAAGAAGGCAAAAAGGATAGTTTAAACATAAACGGCCAAACCTTTCCAACAGACGGAACAGGCTATCAAACATTCATCCTAGACAATCTAAATAGTGATGGAGAATTAGTAGATGTAATTGCTTTTTGGGTAAATGACACTACTTGTACAGATACACTACTAAGTGCTTTTGAAGCACCAGATAGTTGTGAAGATGACTGCACCCTCCTCCCCCCAACCATCACCAATGACACAGAAGCCATCTGCTCCCTCTCCACCATCCTAACAGCCACTCCAACAGGTGGAACATGGACAGCCGAACAAGAAGGTGTAACCTTCTCCCCAGAAGACAGCGATAGCACCACCGTCACTGTCCTTGAACCAGGGGAATACACCTTCACCTACACTCTCACCGAAGGCGATTGTAGTGAAAGTGCCAGCATCACCCTAACCTTCGACTGCCCAACCCCAATTGCCGATCCTCTATGGATTGATTTAGAGCCTTCACAAACAGAATGGAATATAACTGTTGAAGATTTATTAACACAACAAGTCAGTAACTACTGTGGTACTTTCCAAGTATTAGATATGGAATGTCTAAGTTTTCAACAGCTTGGAGTTGATAGTAATACAATCTATTACAACAACGATTGTGCAGATTGTGATTCCCTTGTTCACCCATCCCTCACCTACCAAGTCTGCAATTGTGATGACCAATGCACTACAGGGAAAATCACCCTTAACCGACCGCCAATTGTTGATATTAATACCACCCATTATGCCTGTGATACAGAGGAAAGCGTAAAAATCTGTTTTGACAATATTTGCGAGCCTGATGGAGATACCTATACATTAAATGTTGAAAGTCCTACTCTGGAAGGTGGAAGTGCAGAGGCATTGAATGATACCTGTATTACATATTACCCCCCTAGCGATATTGACGATAATGATGGGATTAGTATAGCTGTTTGTGATCCTTATGATGCTTGTAGCAATACGCTTTTACAAGTAAAATGGAGTGCAGATTATTGTCTGCCTTGCGAAGAATGTGAGGATTGTAATGATTGTCCACATTGCTCTGACTGCGATCCTTGTGCAGATTGTGAGGATTGTATCATTTGTCCAAATTGCCCTGACTGCCCCTGCCCTGAAATAATATTGGAAGAGGATGCCATACAACTAGAAACATGTGATGATGATACGATAGTTGTAAATTTTAACTCATTTAGAATAGCTCCACAAGGTTTGGGTTCTTATTATATGGAAATACCGGGATTAGTAGAGCCTATGCAGATTTTAGAAAACTTTAACGAAATAGTTATTCCAGAGAATAGTACAACAGTTTATGAAATGTACATAGCCCTAGTTATGGAAACAGATACTTGTTGGGCAGATACAAGCATATTAATAATACCACCATTTGATGTTGTTGTAAAAGAATATGATTGTAAAATTACTATAACACCAGAAGGAGGACAACCACCTTATCAATGTATAGTAGATTATGGCAATGGAGATGTAGACACTGTTGAAATAGATGGGGAGAAAAGTGATGTTGTTAATTATATGAGGGCACATCAGGATACTATAAAGGTAACTATAATAGATGCCGTAGGTTGTGAGGAGGAAATACTATTGGATAGACCAGAAAGTTGCATCATAAATATGAAAGTATACCCTAATCCTAATAATGGGGAGTTCTTTATTGAAATGCCTTGGCTACCAACAGAGGATAGGAAAATAATGGAAGGAAATGAAGGGAAACAATGTATTTACATCTATGGTGTTGATGGAAGAGTGGTTTATATGGAAATGTTTGAAGAATCATACCAAAGATATTTGAGGGTTAAGGCACTACAAAACATGCCTACAGGAATGTATATTTTGCAAGTTGTCACAGACCGATATGGCGTTTTTACCGAAAAAATTCAAAAGATACATGACCGTAGATTTTAAGAGATTATGTGATAGATTAAGGGGGCTAACTCACCCCTTAATCTATTAACTTTTATTTTTTCCAAAAAAAAAATCTCCTTTATAGGTTACCTTTTGTATTTTTAAATAGATATAATATACAGAAACTGACTCAACATGAAATAATATTCAAATTGGCAATATCCAACTTTTTAAATTCTAACCAATTAAGCCAGCTAATTATGAAAAACTACCTACACTATCTTTGTTTAACATTAACTATATTAATCCTAACATTATTAACTGAACAATTGCAAGCTCAACCTAACCCTGACCCTGATCTTAACAGAGCTCAGGTAATGGGAGGGGATATTAGTTATTGGCGTGTAGATACCAATGAATATAGATTTGAAGTGAATTTATATTATTACTGTCCTGGTGATAGTATTATACCTAAGCATCAGATTAACCTACAAATTACTTCCCCAAAATTAGGTATACAGGATACTATGGTGTTGTTATCTGGTACTGCTAAAGAAATAACTCCAGTTTGTCCTGATTATTTAGAGCGTGCTAGTTGCAGAAATCCGGGTAGTCAATATCCGGGAGTTAAGCAATATGAGTATCACAGCTATGATAATACAATAACGCTTCCTCCGTCTGATGACTGGAGAATTAGTTTTGTTGATAATGATAGAAATGCTTATGGCTCACATGGTATTACTAACCTAGATATGAGTAGTGTAAGTACACTTAATAACAAATTCTACCTTTATGCAACAATCAATAATAGCGATCCTAGTCAATATACGGATTCTTTAGTATTCACCACTCCCCCAATATCTTTCTACTGCAACAATATAAATTCCGAATTTAAACAAGGGGTGATCCATAATTCCAACAATGGAAAAAAATCTTTAGTATATGATTCTGTTAATCCATTAGCAGAAAATGCAACACCAATTGCTTATAAAGGTGGTTTCAATGAAAACCGACCGTTAGAAGCAAATATTTATAACTTTGACCACGAAACAGGGGGGGTAAATTTCACTCCAAATGCAGCCCAATTTTCGGTGATGACCATATTAGTACAAGAACATGCTGAAGATGGTACATTATTAGGTTCAGTAACACGAGATGTACAAATTGTGGTTATTGATGGCTGTAGTTCGGAAGAAGTGAAGCTTAGAGAACCTACTTACTTTTTTCAAGATGGTTGTGCCGATTCACTCTTAAACTTTGATATTGTAGCGCAAGATTTTGCAGGAAGTGGTCTTACCATTCAACATAATATAGATAGTCATTTTCCTACTAATAATCCGCCTAGTTTAACAATTAATTCAAATAATAATGGAATCTTAAATGCTAATTTTAATTGGCAGCCAGACGCTTCACAAATAGGCGAGTACACTTTGCTGGTCACAATTTCCAATAATGAATGTCCCATCCCATCCACTTCAACCGAAGCTATTTCAATTTTAGTAGCTGAACCCGGGGATGTTTTCATTGACTCCCCACCACAACAGCATTGTCGAAATAGTCCAACACAGTTGCGTTTATGTGCTAGAGGCTGTGGGTCTTTTGAGTGGCGAAGCACCGATTCAGCTGATGAGTTTGAATCCGTAAATGGGGGGAAATGCAGGATGGTTACACTTGATAATACCTCTGGACTGCATACTTATTGTGTTCGCAATACAGCAAGCGGAAAAGAGGATTGTACACAAGTGGAGATAATAGATGATTTTGATATAAATATCAATTATGATCAAGTGATTTGCAAAGGAGAAAGTACAAATATTCAATCAATACCAACAGTCGGTTCAACAAATGATTATACCTATCAATGGTTAAATGACCCCGATTTAAGTTGTAATGATTGCCCAAACCCGATCCTTACACCTGATGTTAATCAATCATATATTGTAACGGTATCTAATGCAGCAGGTTGTGAAATAGAAAAAACAATTATCGTAGAGGTGGAAAATGCTACAGTAGATATTGTCGGCGCATCTTCCTATATGACAATGGGAGAGGAGGTAAATTTAGAAGTACAAGGCGATTTTGATACCATTCTAGGGTGGCAAATTGAAAGTCCTGAACAACTGTATACTTATGCAGATGCCAAGCTTCAACATACCATAGACGGAAACAGCAACATCACTGTAAACGTTGCAACGGCAAATGGCTGTACAGCTTCTCAAACAATTTTTATACAAACTCGCGAGCCTGAATTTATGACCCCTACCGCTTTTTCTCCCAATGAAGATGGTATGAATGAGATATTTAAACTAAACAATCCACAGCAATTTGCCCATTGCGATCAGTTTGAATTTTGCATCTTTGACCGTTGGGGAACAGAAGTATTTCGCACTTACGATATTTCCGAAGGATGGGCAGGCAATTACAACAGTCAATTTAGCGATCAAAAACAAGCAAATGTCGGCACCTATGTATACTACATGAAAGCCTACTGTGGCGATGAGGAGGAATTGGTAAAAAAACAAGGAACCGTCACCTTGATTCGATAATACTATTAGTCTCAAATCTCACGTCTAATATCTCCCATCTCAAATCTAATGTCTCAAATCTCCCGTCTCAGAAAAAAATAGTTTTAGTTTTCTCCGCAGTTTGAAGTAGGTAGCAAGCTGCGGATTTTTTTTATTTGAAATTTAGTTTTTTATTAATATTAATAAATATTGATTTTTATAGATGTTTTTTTTAGGAAAATAAAATGCAAAAAATAGCTTGCGACCGTTTACCTTTTGATTTTTTAATGGATATATAAAATAGAGGAGGAAAGATACAACAAAGACTAAACAGGTATGAATGGTATTATGAATGTTTAATAATAAACTAATTATCTCACGTCTCCCATCTCCAAAATCACTAGAAAAAATGAAAGGAAAAAGCACAATATCAACCACAAAATATTTACTATACACACTTATTGTATTATTCTGCTTTACAAGCTGCCAAAGAGAAGATGAGAATAGCCATTTAGCAGATTTATCCGCTACCCTAAAAGGTAGTTTAGACCAAATCGCCCAAGAAGAAGGAAAAGCCTCCGCCGCTGATTACTTTGCCTTTCCAGTAAACAATACCAGCCTCTTACCACAAGACCCCAATAATCCCATAACAGATGACAAAGTTGAGCTAGGAAGACGATTATTTCACGAAACAGGTATTGCACTAGCAGCTGTAAATGTGTCAGGCATGAAAACCTATTCCTGTGCTAGTTGTCATCATGTAGGAGCAGGTTTCCAAGGCGGAGCCGTTCAATCTGTTGCTGACGGCGGCATAGGCTTTGGCTTCAATGGGCAAGGGCGCGATGTTAACCCTGAATATGATTTAGACACCATTGATGTACAACCTATTCGCTCTCCCAGTGTTTTAAATGTTGCTTACCAAACCAATATGCTTTGGAATGGAATGTTTGGGGGCACACACCTCAATCTAGGTACAGAAGACAAATGGGACAATCCAGATGTACCACCATTGGCAACCAATCACTTAGGCTTTGAAGGCGTAGAAACCCAAGCCATTGCAGGATTGAAAGTACACCGCTTAACAGTTACCAAAGAATTTGTGGAAAGCCATGATGAGTACCGAAACTTATTTAACAGTGTATTCGGAGGCGTATCCGAATCCGACAGCATCAACCGCATCAATGCAGGCTTGGCAATTGCAGCTTATGAGCGTACCCTTTTGGCAAGTAAAGCCCCTTTCCAACAATGGTTAGCTGGCGACAGTTATGCCATGTCAGAAAAAGAATTAGAAGGTGCATTATTGTTTTTTGGAAAAGCCAATTGCGTTAGTTGCCATACAGGACCAGCCTTAAATAAAATGGAATTTGCGGCTTTAGGAATGAAAGATTTAGACGCTGTAGGTGGTGCACATCATGTCAAATCAAAAGATTTTCCAAGCAAAGGGCGAGGTGGTTTTACAAAGAGAGAACAAGACATGTACGCCTTCAAAATTCCACAATTATACAACCTAAAAGATTCCCCTTTTTACGGACATGGCTCCTCTTTTAGAACAGTCAAAGAAGTAGTCAATTATAAAAATGAAGCACAGTCACAGCATCCTGATGTGGACGATAAATATTTAGACCCCCGTTTTGAACCATTATACCTCTCCGAAGAAGAAGTTGAGCAACTCACCGAATTTATCGAAGAAGCCCTTTATGATGCCGACTTACACCGATACATTCCCGATTGCCTACCAAGCAAACTATGTTTCCCTAATAATGACGAAGAATCCAGAATAGATATGGGCTTTGATGAAGATCAAAATTGTAACTAAAACGTAGGCGAATTCATTTGCCAGTCAATAGTAAAGCAAAACGTAGTGGCGAATTCATTCGCCAATCAATAGTAAAACAAAACGTAGTGGCGAATTCATTTGCCAATCAATAGTAAAACAAAACGTAGTGGTAAATTCATTTGCCAGTCAATAGTAAAGCAAAATATAAGCGTGCACTTATTCACTGCTCAAAACACGTATAAATTTATCATCTCACGTCTAATATCTCCCATCTCAAGTCTAATATCCCACCTTTTTTTCAAAAAAAATATTGCATTTAGGTTACCTTTTTCTACTTCACTAGATATACTAATTGTAAATGCAAATTACTTTGATTAAAAAAATCAAACCCTATTTTTTTACCATTAAAAACAAGCTTGCCCTATGAGATACTCTAAGCACAAAACCGAACCTCACGAATAGAAAAGAGAGGAACATTCCCTTTACGCGAACCCTAGAAAGAGCACAAAAAAAGGATGCACAGTTAGTTGCCGCTCCCTGTACACCCTAGAATTAATTGTTTAAACAATCATCTAAACCATAATATAACGATGAAAACTAACAAAAACAAATCTTATTTTATAGAACAAAAAATTACCCCTCTTTTTTCTTTTCAATCCCTCTTAAATTGTATGCTACTTTGCACCTTGCTTTGCTGTTTTGGCGTGAGTGAGGTGATGGGGCAGTGTGATAATGATAATGAATGGCCATATTATGCGCCTATGTATTGGTCATCAGGTAGTGTTGATGCCAGCGAGTTTGGTTATATTACGAATGTTACATTAGTAGATAATTCAACAGGACAAACATTAATAAATACGAATAGCACTAATGAATGTGGTATTTATTCCAACTATATTAATGCCTTAGGTTCTATTAATGTCTTATCAGGAAATACTTATACACTAACAGTAACTTATGATGGTGCAAATCCTGACACACAAAGTTGTGATGAAATACTTATTCAATGGGAGCAATGGGGTGGTTGGCCAGATATTTATTGTTATAATACCTGTGAAACTGACTTAGGAGCATGGATTGACTGGAACCAAGATGATTGGTTAGCCTATGATGCTTCGACTTGGGCATTTGTACCAGAAGAACAAATATTGGAAGCAGAAAATATACAAGGAAATACTACTATATCTACTACTTTTACAGTACCCTGTACAGCAGCAGAAGGGGCTACCCGTTTGAGAATAAGAACAGGCTTATGTCCAATTGGAGGAAGTTATCCATTATATGCTTATGGTTGTGAACATACTTTTGGGGAAACAGAAGAATATGAGCTAAATGTAATTAATTGTTGTAACCCTGCTCCATTACAAGTAAACATTGATGTTGAAGAAACACATGATTACCCAAATTATCCAGCCCAATATACAGGAGCAGGAGAGTTACATATTATTTATGATTTTATAAGTACAGTCAATAGTAATGATGTATCTTATTTTTGGGAATTTGGAGATGGTACAATAAGCAATCAAGCCAATCCTAGCCATGAATACAATAGTCCTGGTATCTATCATGTAACATTAACTGTCACTGATGCTTGTGGACAAGAGTTTACGGAATTTCAAGAAATAGTTTATTACTGTCCTGCTAATTACACTTACTATGATCCATTAGGTTATTATATTTCAGGTGTTACTTTATTAGGAGAAACTAGTGATATTGTTAACGTTCCAACTGGAGATCCACTAGGGCCTCCTTATAATGACTACACTGATAATTTTATAGCAGATTTACAAGCAGGAAATACTTATGATATTACAGTAAATAACAGCATTGAATCCTACACTTTAGGTTCAAACTATGTGGCTGCATGGATAGATTGGAACCATGATGGTGATTTTGATGATGTTGGTGAAAAACTAGGAGAGTTTGATTTTACCAATACAACAGAAGATTTTGCCATTACATTTACTGTACCTTCACTGTGTAATGATTCTACAGAAATGATGGTCGGACCTACACGTTTGCGAGTACGTCAAGCAAATGACACAGGTGGTAATGTTGACCCTTGTGCTCTTTATAGCTGTGGGGAAGTAGAAGATTATACCATTAATTTATTAGCAACAGATATACCTATTACATGTGAGTTTGAAGATGGTTTATGTACAGGTGCTTCTATGGAATTAATTGCACAGGCCCCGCCTGGAAATTGGAGTTACCAATGGTATAAAAATGGAGTGCCAATTCCTGCCCCTGAAGGAATCAAAAGAACACCTATTGTTACTGATCCAGGCGTTTATACTGTAGTGGCTACTAATATTTTCGCAGATTGTACTATTAGTAACGAAGTAATTGTTGATGGGTTACCTGAGTTTGAGGCTGAAATTATATGTAATCATCCAGGTGTTTGTGAAGAAGATTTACAATATGGTGTGGAAATAGAGATAGAACCAGACTATGATGTTAATTGGTATCAATTAGCTTCAACACCAACAGGAAGCACTTTAAAAGTCAACACGTCATCTGATGACTTTATTTCAACAGCTAATCCATTAACTGTTTATGAAACTGGAATTTATGCGGCAATTGTACAAAATCCTGATGGTTGTACAGATACACTGTTTCAAGATGTAACTTATATTGACCCACCTATTCCTTTTATGATGGGAGATACGCTAGTTTGTCCCGGAGATGTTACAACTATTTCAACTACTCCCGGTTATAGTTACTATATTTGGAAAGGTGAAAATGGCGATCAGATCACAGCAGGAATTAATGTAAATGAAGTAGAAGTAACAGCAGGCACTTATACAGTAGAAGTTTGGGATGCACAAACAGACTGTTTTGGAACTGGTGAAATAACCGTTTCTGAGCATATTCCCCCCATCATCACTCCCTCTAACATCACCCCTTACTGTGAACCTCAATGCGTCCTTCCTGTACCCGTACCAGGTGGTCTACCTGATGGGAATGCAGTAGGAACTTATTCCATTTACCTACCAAATGTAGGAACAGGAGATGGAAGATATGTATTTGAAAATGCAGAAAGCGTATTAACACAAGACATTGCCGCAGGTACTGGAACCTTTGGAGGTACCATTTACAATCAAGAGAATCCTACTGAACAATGGGAATTAAATATAATATTAATTAATGGACAAAATTGGAATAGCTGGGACAGCAACCCCAATAATGGCTGGCATCATGTATACCCTAACACTATAGGCGATGCTTATGAAACTTGGACGTATTATGAAATTGATTATGCGGCAAGTTCTGTGACAGGCTTGGGCGACTTTGCTGGTCAAACGATTAATATTGCTCCTTACGGAAATGGACAATTTGGTTTCCAAGTAGGCACAGGAGCAAGTGGCATTACAACTGATTATGGCGTTGGGGCTTGGTTTAGCTTTAGCGGTGACTATACTGGTAACTTAGGGGATGTGAATGTTGCTTTTTGTGATAATACTTGTGGCGGAACAGCTACCTTCGACATTGATACAGATGCAGGCATTGATTCCGTATTTTTAACACCTAGCAATGGTTTAACATTGGGCAATGGTATTACTATGGATGCCGATCAGGTAGATTTAGACGGTTTATGTGCGGGTGCTTATACCCTAACTATTATAGATGGTAATGGTTGTTCTAGTACATATGATTTTACCTTAAATCTAGACGATGCTCCTGATGCCAATTTAGGGGAAGATATTGTACAATGTGCTTATACAGGCGCAGGCTACCAAGTCGTTTTGAGTCCGGGTACTGATCCAAATTTTAATTATTTATGGTCAAATGGCGAAACTACACCAAGCATTACGCTTGCATCCGATCCTGCTAATACAGGCTCTTATTCAGTTACCGTTACAGGGGGCAATGGCTGTGAATCTATTGACGAAATAGACGTTACTTTCTTACCACTCCCCGAACCAGTTATTACAGGCGATACCATCATTTGCATAGACAGCCTAACCACTTTAAGCGTAGACACAGCCTTTGACCCTGTATTATGGTCAACCAATGAAACTACACATACTATTGAGGTAGACGCAGGCACTTATACCGTCACCGTCACTGACCCAACAACAGGCTGTCAAGCGAATACAAGTGTAACTGTGGTAACAGCAGAACCTATTGTAGCCAATGATATTGAAACAAACCCTTATTGTGAAAATCAGTGTTTGACCAGTATGGGTTGGGGTGGAAATAGTTTTGTATTTTTAGAAAACTGGAATACTAATGCGCCAGATTTTGCTGGCAACAATTATTATCTGGATAATGATTTTTCATTTACTCAAAATTTTGATAATGGTACAGCGCATATTTCAGGAACTATTATTGAGGAATCTGATCCTACTAAACAATGGTATGTGGACATTTATTTAATTAATCAAATGGATTGGGATGCTTGGCAAAGTGCAGGAAATGATCCTCATGCTCCTGCTGGTTCCATCCTACCACAATACTGGTATTACTATGAATTGGATGAAGCAAATAGCACTATGGCAGGAGTATCAGGTACTTTCTTTGATGGTGAAGTAGTAACTTTAGAATCTTCTGGTGATACAGGAATCCAAATTGGATATGGAGCAGCTTCGGCTAATTCACCTACAGGATTTTACGAACTAGGAGCATGGTTTGATTATGTAGCTACTTCATCAGGACAAGGTGGACACTTTGATCTTCATACAAAATTCTGTGGCCCATGTGAAGGCACCGCCACCATAGAATTAAGTGATGATTTTATAGTAGTAGATTTATTGCCAATGGGTGATGTTTCTGGTATAGGCAACAATACTTTAAGCATTACCAATATTTGCAAAGGCGATTATACCTTAATTGTAGAAGACCAATACGGTTGCCAGTCCGAAATCGAATTTACCATAGATATATTAGACGCTCCAGATGTAGATGCAGGACAAGCTGCAACCATTTGTTTAAATGAAACCTATCAATTAAATGGCTCAATTGTCAATGGTAGTGGCTCATGGTCGGGTGATGCTGTAGGCGATTTAGACAATCCTAACAGCCTAAGCCCAATTTTCACACCAAGCGAAGCAGGTACATATACCTTTGAACTTAGTGCGAGTAATGACGATTGTTCTAGCAGCGATGAGCTTACCATTACGGTATTGTCAATTCCCGAACCAGTTATTACAGGCGATACAACCTTATGTGGTACAGGCAATAGCATTACCTTAACCGCAACAGTTGGTTTTGAACTTTATGAATGGTTAGATGAAACAGGCAGTTCATTAAGTAGTAGTACAAACAATACCTATGAAACCAATCAAGCAGGTATCTATCAAGTACAGGTAACGGATGCAAATGGCTGTATAGGAATAAGTGAAGCTTTTGAAGTTTATGAAATTATTTTAACCCTTGATTTGGGAGAGGATAGAGCAGTTTGTCAATTTGATACCTTAGTATTGGATGCCCAAAATGAAGGCGCAACTTACGAGTGGTCAACAGGTGAAACAACGCAAACGATAACAGTAGATACACAAAATCCAAGTGTAACAACTTATGGGGTAACGGTTACCGATCCTACAGGCTGTCAAGCGGAAGGAAATATTACAATCACTGTTAACGAATTGCCAACAGTAACAATTGATGCAACAGGCCCACATTGTATTGATGCCGGTATACAACAATTAGTTGGTAGTCCTATAGGTGGTGTATGGAGTGGCGATGTGAGCGATACAGGCGAATTTGATCCCTCACAAGGCGCAGGCACTTATACCGCAACTTATACTTATGAAGATGATAACGGCTGTGTAAATAGTGCAAGCATTGATATCGTAGTCAATCCATTACCAGAAGTAAGTTTAGAAGAATCAGGCCCACATTGTATTGATGCCGGTATGCAGCAATTAATTGGTAGTCCTACAGGTGGTGTATGGAGTGGCGATGTGAGCGATACAGGCGAATTTGATCCCTCACAAGGCGCAGGCACTTATACCGCAACTTATACTTATGAAGATGATAACGGCTGTGTAAATAGTTCAAGCATTGATATCGTCGTCAATCCATTACCAGAAGTAAGTTTAGAAGAATCAGGCCCACATTGTATTGATGCCGGTATGCAGCAATTAGTTGGTAGTCCTACAGGTGGCGTATGGAGTGGCGATGTGAGCAATACAGGCGAATTTGACCCCTCACAAGGCGCAGGCACTTACACAGCAACTTATACTTATGAAGATGATAACGGCTGTGTAAATAGTGCAAGCATTGATATCGTAGTCAATCCATTACCAGAAGTAAGTTTAGAAGAATCAGGCCCACATTGTATTGATGCCGGTATGCAGCAATTAATTGGTAGTCCTACAGGTGGCGTATGGAGTGGTGATGTGAGCGATACAGGCGAATTTGACCCCTCACAAGGCGCAGGCACTTATACCGCAACTTATACTTATGAAGATGATAACGGCTGTGTAAATAGTTCAAGCATTGATA
>JAHDHV010000620.1 GCA_020631155.1 Bacteroidota bacterium
AATTTAATGCGATCTGTAGCGAGTTATCCGAACAGGTAAACAATAAAAACGCCATCCGACAAGCACAGCAAAAATTAAAAAATACCATCAATCCAACCTATAAAGACATTACGGCAACGGCAAGAAATTTACTGATCAATATAAGAGGAGAATATGTTCGTGCAAAAGAGCAATTAATTCAGTGGAAAAATAAATTACAAAATCAAGGAAAAAAATTATATACTACACATCTTTATAGCGAATCTTCACAATCAGCTTTAAAAGTACCCATTATTCCACCTCAATACAGTCGTCAACCTAAGTGGGTCAACGGTTCGCAGGTTGTCAATGCTTGTTTTAATGCTGCCCTAGCTCGCGACCCTCGTATTTTGGCCTTCGGCGAGGATGTTGGCAAAATTGGGGACGTTAATCAAGGCTTTGCAGGTTTACAAGATAAATACGGCGAACAACGGGTATTTGATACGGGTATTCGAGAAGCAACCATTATTGGGCAGGGCATTGGTATGGCCATGCGCGGATTGCGCCCCATCGCCGAAATTCAGTATTTGGACTATATGATTTACGGTCTACAACCCATCACAGACGATTTAGCGACTTTACACTATCGTTCTTGTGGCGGTCAAAAAGCACCCCTAATCATTCGCACGCGAGGGCATCGTTTGGAAGGGATTTGGCATACAGGCTCGCCTATGTCTATGTTGTTAGGCTCGGTAAGAGGCGTACATTTGTTAGTGCCTCGAAATATGACACAAGCAGCAGGCTTTTACAATACTCTTTTGCAAGCCGATGATCCTGCTATTGTGATTGAATGTTTGAATGGTTATCGTTTAAAAGAAAAGCTGCCAGAAAATATAGGTAAATTTACCATTCCTTTGGGAGTTCCCGATATTCTTCGTACAGGAACGGATATAACAATGGTTACCTACGGTGCTTGCTGTCGAATTGTGCAGAAAGCAGCCGAAAAACTATCGGAAGTAGGCATCGAAGTCGAAATTATAGATGTACAAAGCCTATTACCTTTCGACATTCATCATTCCATTGTGCAATCTTTAGCCAAAACCAACCGCCTTTTATTGATTGATGAAGATGTACCGGGCGGCGGAACTGCCTTTATGCTGCAAAAAATATTAGAAGAACAAAACGGCTATCAATATTTAGATTCCCCTCCCGCAACTCTCACCGCACAAGAAAACCGCACTGCCTACGGTTCTGACGGCGATTATTATTGCAAACCCAGCGTAGAAGATGTATTTGAAAAAGCCTATAGCATGATGCATGAGTATGACCCAGAGGAGTATCCGATGTTTTTTTAAATGTATAGGAAACCGCCGTATGCGAAGTCCGCTTGTACGAGAGGCGCAGTGTGGGTTTATGGTTCACGCCCGTTTACTTGATTCTTCGCTGCTGGCTTTCTTCTTTCAAAACCCATAAAGTTCTTTTATCAATCTATTGTTTTCTTCTTCGTGAACAGAATTGAAATCTCCCATTTCCTTCATCTTTTTTAATATGCTTTGAGTGTTCTTATTTATACACATCAAAACATCATCATTTGGTAAAATCGCTGGTATTTTTTTGATGTAATTTGATGAGTTATTTGTAGATGGATTTATTGTTCTTATTAGTTGATTGCAAGTTGGAGAATTGAAAAATGCAAGTAGGTAATAAATTAGGCTTTCATCTTTAGGAAATATTCCAACTATTGATTGGTCAAAAAGTCTATTCTCAATTAAAGCTCCAGTTATAGAGGAAGAGCTAACCATTGGAACAGCAATACCTTTTCTAAAGTAAAAAGACGAGTTTTGGTATCTTGCTTTTTTGTTGGTCTTATAAAATTGGACATCTTCTTTAGACCACTTCATGAACCAATTGTCAGGTTTGTAATATTTAGTATTTCCGCCTTTTACAATGGGAACATAGGTTTTGCCATTAGGATTTCCATTCACAAATTCTGGACTACATTCAAACTCAACTTTATCTAAATTGACTGTTTCATATCTTTTTGAATTACGGATTTCTTTACTCCTAACTTTTAAGAAATCTTTATCATTTCCTGAATAAAACCCTGTAACACAATTACATAAATCCCCAATAGTTAATTCTGCGCTACGTAATAATCTTGATAACTGTTTATTTCCGGAAGTTATAAACGCATAATCATTATTTGAATAAACTTCGCCCTGATTGAAAGGAATTCTCTTTATATGTTTTTGATGCCTATCGCTCAAATCTTCAACCGATTTAAAGCCCTTGATTATGTCAAATTTATTTTCAAGACATTCAGATTGGTTGTTACATTTTTCTAATGCTATGATTGATAAATTTGCATAACCAAAGTTTACTCCAGGAAAATAGGAAGAAGGGAAAAGAGCAATTTCTTTTATTTTAGTTCTTATAAGAATATATTTTCTTATATCCTTGTGCATATGTAGATTCAAATAAGTGTCAGGAATTATAAACACCAACTTACCTTTATCTTTTAATACCTCAATACTTCTGTAGAGAAACAATGAGTAGCTTTCTTTAGCATATAAGCCATTATATAATTTTTTAAGCTTTTTCCTTTCTGATGTGTCTCTCCATGCACCATAAGGAGGGTTAGCAATTACAGCGTCATATTTACC